>DATHVS010000174.1:0-4591 GCA_035461195.1 Nocardioidaceae bacterium | reverse complement strand
CCCGGTTGCCCCGGACGCCGTAGAGCGTCTCCCAGATCTTGCGAATCGCGGGCCCGGAGGTGCCGGACCCGGTGCCACCCTGGGAGACCATCATCACCACGGCGTAGCGCTTGTCGTAGGACGCGACCCACGAGGTCGACTGCTTGCCGTAGACCTCGGCCGAGCCGGTCTTCGAGCGGATCTTGACCTCGTCGAGCGGGAAGTCGATGAGGCGCCATGACATGGTGCCGCGGGTGGAGACGCCCTGGAGCGCCCGGTCGATGTAGTCGAGGTGGCGCTTGGCGACCTTGACCGAGGCCGCCTTCTTCGGCTTGATCTCCTTGATGACGTTGCCCTCCGGGTCCACGACGGCGCGACCGACCCTGGGCTCCCAGAGGACCCCGCCGTTGCCGAGAGCGGCGTAGGCGCGAGCGAGCTGGAGCGGCGTCACGATCGTGTCGCCCTGGCCGATGGAGAAGTTCACCGCGTCACCGGCGCGGTAGGCGAAGCCCTCGATGCAGAACTCGCGCGCGAAGCGGTGCAGGAAGTCGTTGCCGGGCTTCTTCCCGATGTCGCAGTAGTAGTCCTTGTTGGCCTCGTAGTAGTCACGCTTCCACCGGCGGTCGGCGATCCGGCCACTGGCCTCGCCGGGGATGTCGATGCCGGTCTTCGTGCCGAAGCCGAAGTCCTTGGCGATCTTCACCAGCGGGTCCTTGGCCTTGATGTCTTCGATGTCGCTGCCCCACTTCTGCCAGAAGTTGAAGCCGATCCGGTAGAAGAAGGTGTTGCAGGAGACCTCGAGCGCCCGGTCGAAGCCGATGGACCCGTAGGCACCGGACTCGTAGTTCTTGAACGCCCGGTTGCCGACGGTGAACGACGAGGAGCACTCGAGCCGGCTGTCCTGGCTGTAGCCGTTCTCCAGCGCCCCGGCGGTCATGAACGGCTTCCACGTCGAGCCGGGCGCGAACTGCCCCTGGGTGGCGCGGAACAGCAGCGGGGTGCCGGCCTTCTGGGAGTACAGCCGCGACAGCTCCTTGCGGCTGATCCCACCGACCCACACGCCCGGGTCGTAGGTGGGGAAGCCGGCGGCCGCGACGATCCGGCCGGTGGTCACGTCGAGGACCACGGCAGCCCCGGAGTCGGCGGCGAACCTGCGCCCGCTCACCCGGTCCACGGTCTGCCGGGCGGTCTTGATGGTGGCCTCGAGCTGCTGCTCGACGACGGCCTGGACCCGCGCGTCGATGGAGGTGACCAGCGTGTCGCCGGCCTGGCCCTCGACCTCGCCGGAGTCGCCGAGGACGCGGCCCATGCTGTCCACCGCGACCCGCTTGTAGCCGGGCTCGCCGCGAAGGTACTTGTCGTACTGCTTCTCCACACCCGCGCGACCCACGACCGAGGCACCGTGCACCGAGGTGTCCCCCGCCTCCTCGGCCTCGTCGAGCTCCTCCTCGGTGATCGGGCTGAGGTAGCCGAGGAGGTGCGCGGCGTTGATGCCGTACGGCGAGGGGTAGGCCCGCACGCTCACAGACTCCGCCAGCACGGCGGGATAGTTCTCGCTCTGCTCCAGGATCGACACCGCGGTCTCCTGCGGCACGTCCTCGGCGACGGGGACGGGCTGGTACGGCGACCCGTTCCAGCAGGTGCCCGAGACCGAGCCGGGCTCTCCGCACAGCAGCGTGCGCGCCGCCACGTCCTTGTACGTCGACCCGACGGTGCGTGCGACCCGGCGCAGCAGCGCCTCCTGCTCCTCGGCGTCCATCTTCCTCAGCAGGGTGCGGTCGACCGTGACGACCCAGGAGGTGCGGTTCGCGACGAGAGGTCGCCCCATGTCGTCGACGATGAGCCCCCGGGCCGGCTGCACCACGATCTCGCGCACCGACTGGTCGGCGGCCTGCGCCTGGTAGGCCTCACCTCCGAGGACCTGGAGGTACCACAGCCGCGCGAAGAGCGTCACGAACAGCGACAGCACGATCGCCTGCACCACGATCAGGCGCAGACGGCTCTTCTGCCGCGACGTCGCGCGGACACGGGGAGCCCGGGCCGCTGCCATCAGTACGCCACCTGATGCGGCTCGAGCCGTCGGAACAGCTTCATCATCACCGGGAGCACGAACGGCGTGAGGAGGACGTCGTACACCACTGACGCGGGGATCACCGCGAGCGCCTCCGTCGCCGGGATCGCGGGGTCCGAGAGCAGCATGCCGCTCAGCGCGAACACCGACGTGCCCACGAAGGAGGCCGCCGCCACGGTCACCACCGCAGCCAGCGCCGAGGTGCGGGCGTCCTGGCGGACCCGTCCGGCGAGGTAGCCGACGAGGACGAGCGCGAGCGCCCAGCGACCGGCGACGTGGTCGGCCGGGGGCGCGAGGTCGATCGCCAGACCCGCCAGGAACCCGATGACCGCCGCGAACTCCGGCCCGCGGACCAGGGCGGCAGCCACCACGACCAGGAGGGCGAGGTTCGGCACCACCCCGGCGTAGGCGATGTGCGGGAACAGCGTGACCTGGAGCACCACCGCGAAGGTGATGACCAGCGTCAGCACGAGAGCACGGGTGGCCGCCATCAGCGCTTCCCCTCCTCCGCGTTGAGCACCGGCCGGTCACCCTCTGTGTCGGCACGCACCACCACCCCGACGAGGTCCAACGAGGAGAAGTTCGCGAACGGCTCGATCACCGCGCGCTTCGAAAGCTGGCGGGGACTGCTGAAGACATTGGTCACCCGGCCGATGGGGACACCCGCGACGTACGGCGCGCCGTTCTGCGAACCCCACGTCACGAGGACGTCGTCACGCCCCGGCGTCACCGCGTTGTCGACCAGGTCGAGGTCGAGACGACCCTTGTTGCCGACCTCGCCCCGGCCACGCAGGAAGCCCACCTCCATGTTCGAGCCGAGGCGGCCGCCCACCACCGAGTCACGGTCGACGATCAGCAGGACCGTCGCGCTCGACCGGTCGGCCCGGATCACCCGGCCCACGAGCCCGTCGTTGTTGAGCACCGTCATGTCGGCGTCGACGCCCGAGGACGTGCCCGCGTCGATCGTGACCGTCCGCGAGAACGACTGCGCCGGCCCGTGCGCGACCACCCTGGCCGGGACCACCGCATAGCCCGTGTCCGCCGACCGCTCGAGCAGCCCGTCGAGCTCGGCAGCCCGCTGACGGGCCACCGACGACGTCGCGAGCTGCCCCCGCAAGGTGGCGTTCTCCGCCTCGAGGCGGCGGACCTCCTGCTGGAGGGACCCGGTGGTGGTGAAGAACTCCGGCACCGCCTGGAAGGGGCGTACGACGGACGCAGTCGCCTTCTCGGCAGGCCCGAACACGTTGCCCGCGACCGTGCGCAGTGGCTCGACCGGCGAACGGTCACCACCGCGCACGTCGAAGGTGATGATCGTGAAGCTGGCGAGCAGGAGGAGCACGAGGACCCCGCGGGAGGGCCGCTGGTGCTGGTCACGCATGGCCATGTCAGGTCACCGACACCATCAACGCCGCCGGGGCTCGGACACGAGCACCTGCTGCAGCGCCTCGAACTCCTCCACGCACTTGCCCGCCCCCATGGCGACCGAGTGCAGGGGGTCCTCCGCGATGTGCACGGGCATGCCGGTCTCGTGGCGCAGCCGCTCGTCGAGCCCCCGCAGCAGCGCGCCACCACCGGTGAGGACCAGCCCGCGGTCCATGATGTCGCCGGCCAGCTCGGGTGGCGTCTGGTCTAGGGTCGTGCGCACCGCGTCGACGATGTCGTTGAGCGGCTCCTCGAGGGCCTGCCGCACCTCGGCGCTGGACACCACAACGGTCTTGGGCAGGCCCGAGATCATGTCGCGGCCCCGCACCTCGGCCTCCGGCTCCTTCGGCAGCGGGAACGCCGAGCCGAGAGTCATCTTGATCTCCTCGGCGGTGCGCTCCCCCAGCATCAGGGAGTACTCCTTCTTCATCCACGCGATGATCGCCTGGTCCAGGTCGTCCCCGGCCGTGCGGATGGACAGGCTCGTGACGATGCCCCCCAGCGAGATGACCGCGACCTCCGTCGTACCCCCGCCGATGTCGACGACCATGTTGCCGGTCGCCTCGTGCACGGGCAGGCTCGCGCCGATCGCGGCAGCCATCGGCTCCTCGACGATGTACACACGACGCGCACCGGCCTGGTAGCCGGCCTCCTTCACCGCCCGCTGCTCCACGGCGGTGATCCCGCTCGGCACGCAGATCACCAGGCGCGGCTTGGCGAAGTAGCGGCGGCGGTGCACCTGCCGGATGAAGAACCGAAGCATCTGCTCGGTCGACTCGAAGTCAGCGATCACCCCGTCCTGCAGCGGCCGGATCGCGGTGATGTTGTCCGGCGTACGCCCGATCATCCGCTTCGCCTCGTGGCCCACCGCGAGGATCTCGCCGGTGGTCGCGTTGAGCGCGACGACAGACGGCTCGTCGAGCAGCACGCCCTTGCCACGCACGTAGACGAGCGTGTTGGCGGTGCCGAGATCGACCGCCATGTCCCGGCCGATGAAGCTGTTCGCCATGTGTCCCGCCCTCTGGTCTCCCACACATGGGTACGACGAACCCTCGCGTCGACCCGTGCGAAAAGCCTAAGAGCGCAAGGCATCCGAACCCGGCAGGACACGCGGCGGGG
>DATHVS010000173.1:0-8278 GCA_035461195.1 Nocardioidaceae bacterium | reverse complement strand
GAGCAGGACCAGGGTCCGGTTGTCGGCGTACTGCGACCAGTCGACCTTGGTCTCACCGCAGGTGACGACGGCGACCTCGCGGTTGTTCTTGGTGGTCAGCGGGATGCCGGCGTACGCCGGGACCGCGGTCACCGACGAGACGCCGGGGACGATCTCGAACGCGATGCCGGCCTTCACGCAGGCCTGGGCCTCCTCGGGACCGGACGCGTAGACGAACGGGTCACCGGCCATGAGGCGGACGACACGACGGCCGGTCTTGGCCTGCCTGACCACGACCTTGGCCCGGGCGGCGTGGGTCAGCGGCTGACCGTCGGTGCCGAACCCGCCGTCGACGATCTCCGGGCCGTCCATGGGCTCGACGACCTCGTTGCCGTCCGCGTCGACGCTCTTCTTCGGCTCGGGCAGGCCGAGGCAGGAGCGGACCAGGTCGACGTGGGAGGGCACCTCGGTGATGACCACGTCGGCGGCGCGGAGCAGGTCGGCCGCACGGACGGTCAGGAGCTCGGGGTCACCGGGGCCGCTGCCCACGAACGAGACGTAACCGATGGGCGCCGACGGCTTCGGCTTCTCCTTGGTCTCCTGGTCGGCGGGGGCCTTGGGGGCAGCGGACTTCTTGGGCACGGACTTCGCCTTCGTGGTCGAGCGCTTGGTGGCTGCGGTCTTCGTAGGGGTCTTGCTCACAGTCGCCTTCTTGCTTTTCGTTGTCGGCCGTGCGGTCATGACACCTGCTCGCTGATGAGCGTGTCGGCGCCTTCGTCGAGCATCTCTGCTGCGAGGCGCTGGCCCACTCCGACGGCGTCGTCGGGTGTGCCGGTGGCGGAGCGTCGTACGGCGACCGCGCCGTCGTACGACAGGGCGACCGCCCGCACCCACAGCTCGTCGCCGTCGTCGCCCTCGGCGACCTCGGCGAGCGCGCCCACAGGGGCCGAACAGCCGGCCTCCAGGACGTTGAGCACGGTCCGCTCAGCCGTCACGGCTGAACGGGTGCGGTCGTCGTCCAGCGCGAGTCGCACCTGGTCGACCAGGAACTCGTCGTCGCTGCGGCACTCCACTGCCAACGCGCCCTGCCCGGGGGCGGGGAGCATCTGCAGCGGGTCGAGCACCTCGGTGACCTCGCCGAGCCGGCCGATCCGCGCCAACCCTGCGCGGGCGAGGACGACGGCGTCGAGCTCGCCGGAGGTCACCTTCTTGATCCTGGTGTCCACGTTGCCGCGGATGTCCACGATCTCCAAGCCGAGGCCGAGCGCACCGAGCTGCGCGGCACGGCGCGGCGATCCCGTGCCGACGCGCGAGCCCACGGGCAGCTCGCCCAGGGTCAGTCCGTCGCGGGCCACCACCACGTCGCGGGGGTCCTCCCGCAGGGGTACGGCGGCCAGGGCGACCCCCTCACACGGACCGGTGGGGAGGTCCTTGAGGGAGTGGACGGCGATGTCGACGTCGCCGCGCAAGAGCGCCTCGCGCAGTGCGCTGACGAACACCCCGGCCCCGCCCATCGACGCCAGCGGGGCCGCGGACACGTCCCCCTCCGTGGTGACCTCGACGAGGAGAACCTCCCGCTGGAGAGCCTCGCGGAGGGCGGCGGCAACCGTCTCGCTCTGGGTGCGGGCCAGGAGCGAGGCGCGGGTGCCGACCCGGATCGCGCCGGTGTCGGTGCTCTCGCCCATGGTGTCCAGGGTCATCTGCTCGGTCATGACATCCCCTCCGCACGTGTCACGGCTTCGACGGCCTCGGAGTCGAGCGCGAACAGCTCGGCGAGCGCGGCGGCGTAGGAGATCGCGCCGGACTCGTTGGCCAGTTCCTTCACACGCACGGTCGGCTGGTGCAGCAGCTTGTCCGCGACCCGGCGGATGGCCAGCTCCACCTCGGCGCGGATCTGGGGGTCGAGGTCGGGCAGGCGCATGAGGAGGCGGTCCACCTCGGCCTCGACCACGCCGGTCGCCATCGTGCGCAGCGCCACGACGGTGGGGGTCACGCTCGCGGAACGGCGGGCGGCCACGAAGGCGTTGATCTCCTCGGCGACGATGTCCTTGACCGCGGCAACGTCGGAGCCGGTCTTTCCCTCGTGGAGCTCGTGCGACAGCCGCGCCAGGCCCACGAGCTCGATGCCTGGCAGCTCCGCGACGGCGGGATCCACGTCGTGCGGCAGGGCCAGGTCCAAGACGGCCAGCGGGTCGGTAGCGTGGGCACGGGCCGCAGCGACCTGGCCCAGCGGCAGCACCACGCCGGCGGCGCCGGTGCAGGAGATGAGGACGTGGGCGGAGCCGATCTCGGTCTCGAGGTCGGCGAGCGCGGCCACCCGCCCGTCGTACTGCTGGGCCAGCCGGGCCGCGTGGGCATCGGTGCGGTTGGCGATCGCGATGTCGGCGGCGCCGAGCCGGGAGACGGTCGCGACCGCGAGGGAGGCCATCGCGCCCGCTCCGACCACGAGCACCCGCTTGCCGGCCACCGGCCCCACGTGCTCGGTCGCTCGCTCGAGGGCGGCGGTGACCAACGAGGGGGCGGCGCTGTCGATGTCGGTCTCGGCATGGGCACGCTTGCCGACCCGGAGCGCCTGCTGGAACAGCACGTTGAGGGCGGGCCCGATAGTGCCCGTCTCCTGGCCGATGCGCAGCGCGTCGCGGGTCTGGCCCAGGATCTGGCCCTCGCCGACGACCATCGAGTCGAGGCCGGCGGCCACGCCGAACAGGTGCGAGACGGCGCCGTCGTCGTAGTGGACGTAGAGGTGCGGGACGACGTCTTCCGGCGCCTGGTCCGCACGCTCGCACAGCAGGCGGGAGACGGTCTCGACACTGCCGTGGAAGCGGTCGACCTCGGCGTAGACCTCGACGCGGTTGCACGTCGCGAGCGCGGTCGCCTCGAGGACGTGCTCGGAGTCCGCCACGTCCCGGACGAGCTTGGAGACCGCGTCGGCGTCGAGCGCGAGCCGCTCGAGGACCGACACCGGGGCGGTCTTGTGGGAGACACCCACGACGAGGACGCTCATGCCGACTCCACCACCGTCGTCAGGCCCGCCTCCGCGGGGGCGGACATCGCCTTGCGCTGCTCGTGGTAGGCGAGGATCTGGAGCTCGATGGACAGGTCCACCTTGCGTACGTCGACCCCGGCGGGGACCGAGAGCACGGTCGGGGCGAAGTTCAGGATGCTGGTGACGCCCGCGGCGACGAGCCGGTCGCACACCGCCTGGGCGGCCGGCGCGGGGGTCGCGATCACACCGATGGCGACGTCGTGCTCCTCGACGATCCTCTCGAGCTCGTCGGTGGAGCGGATGTTCATCTCCCCGACCGGCTCCCCCAGCCGGGCGGGGTCGCTGTCGAGGAGGGCCACGATCCGGAAGCCGCGAGAGGTGAACCCGGAGTAGTTCGCGAGGGCGTGGCCGAGGTTACCGATACCGACGATGACGACCGGCCAGTCCTGGGTCACGCCGATCTCGCGGGCGATCTGGTAGCGGAGGTACTCGACGTCGTAGCCGACCCCCCGCGTCCCGTAGGAACCGAGGTAGGAGAGGTCCTTGCGCAGTTTGGCGCTGTTGACACCCGCAGCCGTGGCGAGCTCCTCGCTCGAGCAGGTCGCGATGCCGCGCTCGGCGAGGCTGATCAGGGCACGGAGGTAGATCGGGAGGCGGGCCACGGTGGCCTCGGGGATGCCCCGCTCGGACGGCCGCGGCGACGCATGCGTCTCGGGTCGGGAGGTACCCCCGCCGACGCCCTCTCCCGGGGCGACGCCGTTGCGGTTGCTACGCGCTGAGGTCACGACTCTCCTGTGAAGCCTTCGGTGCGCGGTCCACCCGTCTCTCGGGGCGCGCTCAGCCGAGGGCGAGGCTCACTTTAGGAGTTTGTGAACGTGGGAACAAACTGAAGAAGCCCGACCTCTAGCACACGTGACTTGTCTCACCCGATTCGGGGTGTGGGACGGGGCCAGGATGTCTAGACGAGCGCCGCCCTGAGCCGGACCGGGTCCACCCGCCAGAAGTCGTGCTGCTCGCCGTCGACGAAGGTCACCGGGATCTGCTCGCCGAAGGCCCGCATCAGCTCCTCGGAGCTGGTGATGTCGACCTCGTCGAACCGCTCGTCGACCTCGGCGCACACGGCGGCCACGATCTCGCGGGCGTCGTCGCAGAGGTGGCAGCCCGGCTTCGAGTAGAGCACCACCCGCGGCGGGGGCTCGCCGAGCTCGGTGCGGTCGTCGCCGGCGGGACCGGGCCCGGTCACTCGAGGAGCCCCAGGTTCCGGCGGCGCTCGGTCGCGCGCAGCCTGCCCTTGGCGATCTTGCCGGTAGGGGTCTGCGGCAGCTCGTCGACGACGTTGACCAGGCTCGGCTGCTTGAAGCGAGCCAGCCGGGTGGCGCAGTGCTCCCGCACCAGCTCGGCGAGCTCGTCCGGCGCGAGCTGCGATCCGGGCGCCTGCTGCACGTAGGCCACCACCGCCTCCCCGGTGATCTCGTCGTCGATCCCGATCACCGCGGCCTGCGAGACCGCGTCGAGCTCGACGATCGCGTCCTCGACCTCGACCGGGTACACGTTGAACCCGGACACGATGACGAGGTCCTTGAGCCGGTCGACCAGGAAGAGGTCGCCGTCAGGGTCCAGGAACCCGACGTCGCCGGTGGCCCACCAGCCGTCCTCGCCGGGGCCGTCCACCCCGTCCGGCCAATAGCCGGAGAAGAGGTTCTCGCCCTTGACCAGGATCTGCCCCGGATCCTCGCCGGCGAGGTCGTGGCCGGTCTCGTCGACCAGGCGGAGCGAGATCCCGGGCAGGGCAGCGCCCACCGACGCCCGTTTGGGGGACGCACTGCACTGGGTGGTGGTGACCACGGGTGCTGCCTCCGTGAGCCCGTAGCCCTGATGCACGGTCACCCCCGAGCGTTCCTCGAACGTCGCGAGCAGGTCCGGGGCGAGAGGGGCGGAACCAGAGAGGACGACCCGCACGCTACGCAGCCGGTCGGCGAGGCCCTCGACGTCCCGCCAGTAGGCGAAGACAGGAGGTGCCACCGGGAGCACGGTCACCGCCTCGCGCTCGATGACGTCGAGGGTGCCCTGGACGTCGAACTCCTCCGCCAGCACCAGGGTGGCCTGCTGCCTCACGACCTGCCCGAGCACCGCGTTGAGGCCGTAGACGTGGAAGAGCGGCAGCACACCGAGCACCACGTCGTCCGCGGTGAGCAGCGGCGGCTCCACCACGGCGGCCTGCTCGATGTTGGCGACGAGGGCTCGGTGGGTCAGCATCGCGGCGCGAGGTCGCCCCGACGTACCGCTGGTGTAGAGGAGGACTGCGAGCGCCTCGGGGTCCTCGGGCATCGGTGTGGGACGTCCGCCGTCACGCGCGAGGGAGGCGTACTCGGTCTCGCCCGGGAGCGTGGGCGCCGAGGCGACCACGACCCGGGGCACGGTGGTCCGGGCCTTGAGCTCCTCGTCGGCACCGACGAGCGCGTCCTCGAGGCCCGCGACCGCGGCGCGCACCGTGGCGACCGTGCCGAGGTCGGCGACGACCACCCGGGCGCCGCAGTCGGCGATCATGCGCACCGTCTCGCCAGTGGTGGAGCGGGGGTTCACGGGCACCGCGACGAGGCGGGCGCGAAGGGCACCGAAGTACGACGCCACGAACTCGATCCGGTTGGTCAGCGCGATCATCACCCGGTGACCTGCCACGAGGCCGAGCCCCGAGAGGCCTTGGGCCACCCGGTCGGCCTCGGCATCGAGCTCGGCCCAGGTCGCGCGGCGGCCGCTGTCGGCCTCCACGAGCGCTGGGCGCTCGGGACTCTCCTGGGCCGCGCGTGCCAGCAGGTCGGCGAGGTTGGCGGCTGCTCTCACGCGGCCGAGTCTTTCACACGGCCCCCACCGGCACGCCGCGCCACGACGTGAGGTGACCGCCGCGACCGCCGGACACTAGGGTGTGACGCTGTGAACGCGGCGCACTCGAGCAGACGTCCCCGCAACCGCCAGGCACGCCCGGCCGACCTGCGGCGGAGGTCGGTGCTCGCCGGCGAGGCCGCCGCCTCCGCCGCCGAGGTGGAGTCGGCGCTCGCGACACCCCCCGACCCCGCGGTCGCGGCGTTCTTCGACGTGGACAACACGATCATGCAGGGCGCCTCGATCTTCCACCTCGCCCGTGGCCTCCACCGCCGGAAGTTCTTCACGACCCGCGAGATCCTCGGAGCGGCCTGGAAACAGGCCTACTTCCGCGTCGTCGGCGTGGAGGACCCCGAGCACGTCGCGGAGGCCCGGTCCTCGGCGCTGGAGTTCATCAAGGGCCACCGGGTCGAGGAGCTCGAGGCCCTCGGGGAGGAGATCTTCGAGGAGGCGATGGCCCATCGGATCTGGCCCGGGACCCGGGCCCTGGCCCAGCTCCACCTCGACCAGGGCCAGCGGGTCTGGCTCGTCACCGCGGCCCCGATCGAGATCGCCACGATCATCGCCCGGCGCCTGGGGCTCACCGGCGCACTCGGGACGGTCTCCGAGCACGTCGACGGGGTCTACACCGGCCGTCTGGTCGGCGACCTCCTGCACGGCCCGGCCAAGAGCGAGGCCGTCCGCGCTCTCGCCGAGCGCGAGGGTCTCGACCTTTCCCGCTGCTCGGCCTACTCCGACTCCTTCAACGACCTGCCGATGCTGTCGATGGTGGGCGACCCGTGCGTGGTCAACCCCGACTCCCGGCTGCGCGAGCACGCCCGCGCCAACGGCTGGCGAATCCGCGACTACCGCACCGGGCGGAAGGCTGCGCGAGCCGGACTGGTCGCTGCCGGCGTCACGGGGGCCGTCAGTGGCAGCGTCGCGGCCGCCCTCGCGATCCGGCGCCGAGTTCGGTGAGGTTTGCCCGCTTGTGTGACGGGGAACACTCCGAATTGCTGCAACTCCGAGTTACAGGCGGGTTCACAAACAGGGACATTCGCCCCTAGCCTGGGGCACACGGGGAGCCACGGCCACAGAGCCGACGAGGGAGATCAATCAGATGTACACGCGCAGTGCCGACTTCGCGCGCGGGTTCACCGCTCTGCGCATGGCACTGGCGTCTGCCCTCTACCCGGCCCCCGCTCTCGCATGCGCCGGAGTGAGGCAGGACATGTCCACCCCCGGCCTCCTGATGTCGGAGGCGGTGGACTACCACCCGCCGGGCACCGATCTCGGTCCCGCCGGATCCGACTCCGGGCAGGCATGCTCCTCCGAGGCCGACGAGGCCGAGGCCTCCCGCCTGATCGGGCTCGTCGAGCTCGCCCGCGGCGGGGACTCCGAGGCTTTCGGTCTCCTGTACGACCACTACAACACCTCGGTGTACCGGTTCATCTACTACCGGGTCGGGTCGGTCGCGCTGGCCGAGGACCTCACCTCCGAGACCTTCTTCCGCGCCCTGCGGAGCATGAGCTCGTTCAAGTGGCAGGGCAAGGACTTCGGCGCCTGGCTGATGACCATCGCCCGGAACCTCACCGCCGACCACTACAAGGCGGGCCGGACCCGGCTGGAGTTCGCGACCGAGGACATGGGCGCCCACGACTCGGCCACCGACGGCCCCGAGAACGCCGTGCTCGCCTCACTCACGAACGAGGCACTGCTCGAGGCGCTCGGCGAGCTGCCTCCGGAGCAGCAGGAGTGCCTGATCATGCGGTTTCTCCAGGGCCTGTCCATCGCCGAGACCGCGAAGGTGCTCGGACGCAGCGACGGGGCGGTCAAGCAGCTCCAGCTCCGGGGCGTCCGCAACCTCGCGAAACTCCTGCCGGAGGGTCTGCGATGACAGCCGGCCGACCCGGAGCGTCCCTTTGCCGAACCTGTCAAGAGCGCGCTTCGTCACCGTCCGTAACCTTGTCCTCGACTAGGTCGTTAGACGTCGTGAGCGGCCGACACGGCCACCGATACGTGACCACGACAGGACGACACCGATGACCTCCTTGTTCCAGGCGCGAAGGCGCGCCGAGGAGTTCGCCGCCGCCGTTGAAGGCGACGCGGCCAGCCGCGCGACGCGCAGCGAGGAGATCACGACACTGCTCCGGCTCGTCGCAACCCTGCGGGTGCAGGAGCCGGCCCAGCCCCGGGCCGAGTTCGTCGACGACCTGCGCAGCCGCCTGATGCTCGAGGCCCAGACCGCGCTCGAGCCCGAGACCGCGAACCTGATCCTCCCGATCCGCGAGCGCGGCCGCCGCGAGCGTCGCCTGGTTGCCGCGGCGACGGCGTTCGTGCTCATCGGCGGTACGACGACCATGGCCGCTGCCGCCCAGAGCGCCCTCCCCGGCGAGGCGCTCTACCCGATCAAGCGCGGGATCGAGAAGGCCGAGGCCGAGCTCACCCTGAGCA
>DATHVS010000172.1:0-29224 GCA_035461195.1 Nocardioidaceae bacterium | reverse complement strand
GCTCGGCTGCGTCGCCGGGGTGATGGTCACCGCGTCGCACAACCCGCCGCAGGACAACGGCTACAAGGTCTACCTCGGTGACGGCAGCCAGATCGTGCCACCGGCCGACGCGGAGATCTCCGCACGCATCGACAAGGTGGGCGCACTCGTCTCGGTGCCGCGAGCCGAGGGGTGGGAGTGGCTCGACGACGGCGTGACCGACTCCTACGTCGCCCGGATCGCGGGCCTGGTGAGCCCGAGCGGCCCCCGCGAGCTGACCTCGGTCTACACACCCCTGCACGGGGTCGGCGGGGACGTCGTGGCCGACGTCATGGAGCGGGCCGGCTTCCCGGCGCCCCACGTCACCGTCGAGCAAGCAGACCCCGACCCCGACTTCCCGACCGTGGCGTTCCCGAACCCCGAGGAGCCCGGTGCGATGGACCTCGCCATGCGGCTCGCCGAGGAGGTCTCCGCCAACGTGGTCCTGGCCAACGACCCCGACGCCGACCGGGTGGCGGTGGGGGTGCCCGGGCCGCACGGGTGGCGGATGCTCCGGGGCGACGAGGTCGGCGCGCTGCTCGCGGACTTCCTCTTGCGCCTCGGCGTGCAGGGCGTCTACGCCACGACGATCGTCTCCTCCTCGCTGCTCGGCAAGATGGCGTCCGCGAACGGGCAGGAGTACCGCGAGACGCTCACCGGCTTCAAGTGGCTCGGCCGCGTGGAGGGGCTCGCGTTCGGCTACGAGGAGGCCCTCGGCTACTGCGCCGCACCCGAGCTCGTCCGCGACAAGGACGGGGTCTCCGCACTGCTCCGGGTGGCCGAGCTCGCCGCGATCCTGCGCAGCGAGGGCCGTACCCTCACCGACCAGCTCGACGAGATTGCCCGCGCCTACGGCCTGCACGCCACCGACCAGCTCTCGATCCGCGTCACCGACCTGTCCCGGATCGCCGAGGCCATGGCCGGGCTGCGCACCGCTCCCCCGGTCTCTCTCGGCGGGCTCGCCGTCGAGGGGGTGGACGACCTCGCCCGCGGAGGACCGGACCTGCCACCGACCGAGGGGCTGCGGTACCGCCTCGCGGAAGGAGCCCGCGTCGTCGTACGCCCGTCGGGGACCGAGCCGAAGCTGAAGTGCTATCTCGAGGTCGTGGTGCCGGTCGAGGAGGGTGAGCCGGGCGGGGTCGACGCCGCCCGTATCGCCGCCGCCGGTCGCCTCGACGCGATCCGCGGCGACCTCTCCGCGGCCCTCGGCCTGTAGGACGACCGGCGCAAGGGTCGGTCGCGTCAGAGCACGAGGCTGAGCACGAACGCCACCGCCGTGCCGGCGAGGGCGACGATCTCCGGCCACGCCCATGTCTCGCGCGGCAGTGCTGCGGTCGCACCGGGTCGGAGGTCGGCCCGACGCCGGGCGTCCCGGACGAGGTCGGCGATCCGGGCCTCCACGAAGTCCGGGTAGCTCATGGCGCTCCGGTCCGGGAGCGGTGGGGTGGCCTCCTCGGTGTAGGCCTCGAGGCGGTCCCAGCCGAGCAGCGAGGACGCTCCCCGGCTCTCGAACCCGACCATCTTGTGCAGCGGGATGCCGATGCCGATGCAGACGTAGCGCCGGTCGCCGACCCACACGTTGAGCATGCGGCGCACCGTGACCCCGTCGACGGCCGCGAGCGGCACCGTGGCGTCACGCAGGGAGTTCTGGAGATGCAGGACGTCGGGGTACGCCGTGGCGCGGGGACGCAGCTGGGTGACCCAGACGAGCACACCGAGGAAAACCAGCCCCGTCGCCATGCGAAGGCCGGTGGTGTTCTGCATGCCGACCGCGACGTACCCGAGCAGCGCGGCCACGACGGCGAGGCCGACCGAGCCGACGACCCTGCCGCTCGTGGCACGGAACCGCACCACGGGCTCCGTGCGCACAGGAGGCTCCTGGGCTGCCGTCATGGGCCCGATTCTGCCCGCCGCACCACGATTCTCCACATGGCGACCACCCGTCCTATGCTGGCCCGGTGACTACCGTCGTAAGCCCAGGCAACGGAGCCGGCAGCGGAGACCTGGCGGAAGCGACGTCGTCCGACTCGTCGCTGCGCCGTTTCCTCCACGGCCTGCCCGGTGTGGACCAGGTCGGGGCCGAGGCCCGGGCCGCCATGCTGGGGACCCGCTCCATCAAGACCACGGCCAAGGAGTTCGCGATCGACCTCGCGATCCGGATGGTCGACCTCACCACGCTGGAGGGGCAGGACACCCCCGGCAAGGTGCGGGCGCTGTCGTCGAAGGCGATGCGCCCCGACCCCGCCGACCCCTCGTGCCCGCAGGTCGCGGCCGTATGCGTCTACCCCGACCTCGTCGCGGTGGCCAAGGAGACTCTCGGCGCGAGCGGTGTGCACGTCGCCTCTGTCGCGACCGCCTTCCCGTCCGGCCGCGCGGCGAGGGACATCAAGCTCGCCGACACCCGCGACGCGGTCGAGGCCGGAGCCGACGAGATCGACATGGTGATCGACCGGGGGGCGTTCCTCTCGGGCCGCTTCATGGAGGTCTTCGAGGAGATCGTCGCAGTGCGCGAGGCGTGTGCGCGTCCCGACGGGACCGCCGCCCACCTGAAGGTGATCTTCGAGACCGGCGAGCTGCAGACCTATGACAACGTCCGCCGCGCCTCGTGGCTGGCGATGATGGCCGGCGCGGACTTCATCAAGACCTCGACGGGCAAGGTGCAACCGGCTGCGACGCTCCCGGTGACCCTGGTGATGCTCGAGGCGGTGCGTGACTTCCGTGACGCGACCGGGCAGATGGTCGGGGTGAAGCCTGCGGGCGGCATCCGCACCAGCAAGGACGCGATCAAGTACCTCGTCACGGTCAACGAGGTCGCCGGCCCGGACTGGCTGGACCCGGCGTGGTTCCGCTTCGGTGCCTCGACGCTGCTCAACGACCTGCTGATGCAGCGCACGAAGATGAAGACCGGCCGCTACTCCGGCCCCGACTACTTCACCCTGGACTGATCGCTGATGGCATCGCAAGAGACAGGCACGCACGCCCTCGACCCCAGAGCTGCGTTCGAGTACGCCCCCGCCCCCGAGTCGCGGGCGGTCGTCGACATCAAGACGTCCTACGGGCTGTTCGTGAACGGCGAGTTCACCGACCCGTCGGGAGGTCACTCGTTCAAGACGGTGAGCCCGGCGACGGAGGAGGTCCTCGCCGAGGTCGCCGAGGCCTCCGCCGAGGACATCGACGCCGCCGTGAAGTCCGCCCGCCACGCCTACGACAAGACCTGGTCGAAGATGCCGGGCCGCGAGCGTGCGAAGTACCTCTTCCGCATCGCGCGGATCGTCCAGGAGCGCTCCCGCGAGCTCGCGGTCCTGGAGTCCCTCGACAACGGCAAGCCGATCCGCGAGTCGCGCGACGTCGACGTACCACTGGTGGCGTCGTGGTTCTTCTACTACGCCGGGTGGGCCGACAAGCTGGAGTACGCCGGCGTGGGAGCCGATCCGCGGCCCCTCGGCGTCGCCGCCCAGGTGATCCCGTGGAACTTCCCGCTGATGATGCTCGCGTGGAAGATCGCCCCCGCCCTCGCCGTGGGCAACACCGTCGTGCTCAAGCCGGCCGAGACCACGCCGCTGACCGCGCTGCTGTTCGCCGAGATCTGCCAGCAGGCCGACCTACCTCCAGGCGTGGTCAACATCGTCACCGGCGCGGGCGACACCGGCCGTGCCCTGGTCTCCCACCCCGACGTCGACAAGGTCGCCTTCACCGGCTCGACCGACGTCGGCCGGCAGATCGCCAAGGCGGTCGCCGGCAGCGACAAGCGGGTGACCCTCGAGCTCGGCGGCAAGGCAGCGAACATCGTCTTCGACGACGCCCCGGTCGACCAGGCCGTCGAGGGCATCGTGAACGGCATCTTCTTCAACCAGGGCCACGTGTGCTGCGCGGGCTCGCGCCTGCTCGTCCAGGAGTCAGTGGCCGAGGAGGTCCTGCACAGCCTCAAGCGTCGCATGGCCACCCTGCGCGTGGGGGACCCGCTCGACAAGAACACCGACATCGGCGCGATCAACTCTCTCGAGCAGCTCCTACGCATCCGCGAGCTCTCCGAGGTCGGGGACGCCGAGGGAGCCGAGCGGTGGACCGTGGAGTGCGACCTGCCGAGCACCGGCTACTGGTTCCCGCCGACGATCTTCACGGGCGTCACCCAGGCCCACCGGATCGCGCGCGAGGAGATATTCGGCCCCGTCCTGTCCGTGCTGACCTTCCGCACGCCGGCCGAGGCGGTCGAGAAGGCCAACAACACGCCGTTCGGCCTGTCGGCCGGGGTGTGGACCGACAAGGGCTCGCGCATCCTGTGGATGGCCGACCAGCTGCGTGCCGGCGTGGTGTGGGCCAACACGTTCAACCGCTTCGACCCCACGAGCCCCTTCGGTGGCTACAAGGAGTCCGGATACGGCCGCGAGGGCGGCCGCCACGGCTTGGAGGCATACGTCCGATGACACCCACCCCCAGCAGTGCCCGACTCGACGTGCGCAAGACCTACAAGCTGTACGTCGGAGGCTCCTTCCCGCGCTCGGAGTCGGGCCGCTCATACGAGGTTCTCGACCACAAAGGGCGCTTCGTCGCCAACGCCTCGCAAGCCTCGCGCAAGGACGCCCGGGACGCGGTGACCGCTGCCCGGAAGGCCTTCGGCGGCTGGTCGTCGCGAACCCCCTACAACCGGGGCCAGATCCTCTACCGGGTCGCGGAGGTCCTCGAGGGCCGGCGTGCCCAGTTCGTCGAGGAGGTCTCGCTCAGCGAGGGGTTGTCGCGGTCGAAGGCCGAGGCCGCCGTGGACACCGCCGTCGACCGCCTCGTCTGGTACGCCGGGTGGGCGGACAAGCTCGCCCAGGTCGTCGGCGGCGCCAACCCCGTCGCGGGCCCGTACTTCAACTTCTCCCTGCCCGACCCCACCGGGGTCGTCGCCGTGGTCGCACCGCAGGACTCCTCTCTGCTCGGGTTGGTGTCGGTCATCGCTCCGGTGGTGGTCAGTGGCAACACCGCCGTCGTCGTGACCTCGCACAGTCGCCCCCTGCCGGCGATCACTCTCTCGGAGGTCCTCGCCACCTCCGACGTACCCGGTGGCGTCGTGAACGTCCTCACCGGTGACGCCGCCGAGATCGCACCGTGGCTGGCCTCCCACATGGACGTCAACGCCATCGACCTGACCGGCGTCGAGGACTCCGCGCTCGGACGTGACCTCGAGGTGTCCGCCGCGGAGAACCTCAAGCGGGTCCTGCGCCCGGCTCCCGGCACCGACTGGGCCGCCGGGCCCGGGATCGAGCGGATGACGGCGTTCCTGGAGACCAAGACCGTCTGGCACCCGATCGGGATCTGAGTCCTCTGGAACCCGGCGCCGGGGCTCAGCCGTCGGCGTCCTTCTCCGCGACGGACAGGCTGTCGTAGGCGCCCTGCATCTGCTCCTCCCACTTGCCTGCCTCGGCGACGAAGCGCACGACAGCGGTCTGGCCACCGGGCATGAGCAGCATCAGCTGCAGCTGCTCGACCCTGACTGCCTCGCCGTCGAGCTCGAGGTCCTTCTCCATGCGCAGGTAGGCGGCGTCCTCGGCACCCGGGACGACCGCCTCCCCCTCGTCGAGCAGCTGGTAGCCGTCGGCCAGCTCGGCCAGTTCGCGCGTGGCGGCGGGAAGGGTCTCGAAGGGAGCACCCTTCCCCGGCTTGCCCATGCTGAACTGCACCCCGGACGGGAGCGGCCGGGTGTCGGCGGGCAGTCCGACCGCCCACTCGTGGCTCGTGCCGTCCACCGACTCCTTCTCGGGCTCGTAGTCGGTCCAGCCCTCGGGCATCCGCATCGTGATCCCGTGGCCGACCACGTGCTCGGCGCCGTCGTGCTCGATGACGGAGAAGGGCGTGGTCGCCGAGGACCGCAGCGGCTCGTCGACCTCGGGCTCCCCTCCCTCGCTGCAGCCGGTGGCGAGCACGACCACCGCCGCGACGAGGGCGGCGAGGCGGGACGGGCGAGGCCGCCGGGTGGTCATGGTCTCTCCGTCCGACGTGGGTGCTCGGGTGTGCCGGGCCAGGGACCTCGGTCGGGTCATCGTAGTTGTTCGGCGGGTCGACCCCGGCGTCTCGTCCCCGGCCGCGTCCCGGCACAATGACCCGGTGCGCGCCAGGGTCATCGTCCTCGCCGGTCCCTCCGGGTCGGGCAAGTCACGGCTCGCTCGTCGCATCGGCCTCCCGGCGCTGAACCTCGACGACTTCTACAAGGACGGCACCGACCCCTCGCTCCCCCGGGTCGAGCTCGGCCACGAGTCGATCGTCGACTGGGACGACCCCGCCTCCTGGCACCTCGACGACGCGGTCGCCGCGATCGAGTCGCTGTGCCGCGACGGGCGGGCGGAGGTCCCCGTCTACGACCTGACCCGGGACGGGCGGACCGGCGTACGCACACTCGAGCTCGGCGACGCGGCGTTCTTCGTCGCGGAGGGCATCTTCGCCCAGGAGGTCGTGCAGGAGTGCCGGAAGCGCGGACTGCTCGCCGACGCCGTGTGCGTGCGCAACCACCGCGGCGTGACGTTCTGGCGACGGCTCACCCGCGACCTCAGGGAGCGGCGCAAGCATCCGCTGGTGCTGTTGCACCGGGGTGTCGTGCTGCTGCGCGCCGAGCCCCACGTGGTCGCCCACGCCGTCGAGCTCGGATGTGCTCCGATGACCTCGGACGAGGCCTACCGACACGTCGTGCGGCTCGTCAGCGGCTCAGCATCGCGTCGATGAACACCTCGGAGATGTCCGCCGGGTCGCGCGCGACGTAGCTGCGCCCACCGGTGGACCCGGCGATCCGCTTCAACGCTCGGACGTCGGCCTCGGGACCCATGCCGACCGCGATGACCTGGATCGGCCGGGCAGGGTCGCGCTCGCGCTCGAGCGTACTCACGAGCTCCTTGAGGCTGAGGCTGCCGGGGTCTTCGTTCTCGCCGTCGGTGAGGAGGATGACGGTGTTGATCGAGCGCGCGTCGTAGCCGTCCTGGAGGGTCCGGACGGCGGCGAGCGTCGTGTCGTAGAGGCCGGTGCCGCCGTTGGTCATCCCCGGCAGCCGCCGCAGTGCCTGCCCGAGCACCTGCCGCTGGGAGACGCCGCCGGGCTCCGCCAAGAGGGGCCGCACGGGCGCGAGCTGCGTGTAGTCGCGGTTGCCGCCGCCCAGGTTCACCGAGAAGGCCCACAGGCCGATCTGCGCGTTGTCGGGGAAGAGCTCGAGAGCACTCTCCGCAGCCGAGACAGCGAGCGAGATCCGGGTCCGCCCGGAGTCGTCGGTGAAGTCCATGGAGCCGGAGACGTCGACCACGACCAGGCTGCGGGACGGGACCGTGAGCACGGCCCACTGGCGCATCGCGCCGGCCACCTCCTGGGCCTCTGGCAGCGGGAGGGAGGGGACCTTGCCCTTCCCGAGGCCGTCACCCGAGGCGAGAGCGGAGCGCTCGGGCCCCCGGAAGCCGTGGGCGGCCCGCAGCTCCACGCCGTGGTCACCGTCGAGGTAGGCCCCGAGACGTCGGCCGGCCTCACGCACGTCCTCGTCGAGGGAGAGCGCGACGAGCGGGTGGTCGAGGAACATGGTGCCCGACTCCGGGACGTTGGCGGTGAGACCTCGGGCTCGCCCGGAGCCCTGGAGCCGGACGAGCTGCTGCTCGGTCATCACTCCGAGCGCCCCGTCCTCGGCGAGTGCGGCCACGTCCTCGACGGTGGTGGGCTTGTCGGGCTGCGCGCCGTACCTCTGGGCGAGCGGGACCATCATGGCGCCCATCTCGGTCCGGCTGATCCCGGTCACGGCCATCTCCCCGAAGGCCGACAGGAGGGCCGCGGTGCTGGCGGAGCTGGTCAGCGGGTCGAGGTAGGCCACGGTGCTCATGCCGACCTCCTGCCAGGACGAGGGTGCGGTGGCGTCGGGCCCGACGACGACGACAGGTGAGGTCGCCAAGGACTCCGAGAGCGTCGCCGGCGTCACCCCCGAGAGGGCAGCGCGGGTGGCCCAGACCGAGAAGTCGGGCACCCACAGGTCGGGGGCCTTCTCCGGCTCCGTCGTGGCGACCTCCTCGACACGCTCCGGGGACACCGCGGACACGTCGTAGTCCACGCAGGTGCCGGCCACGGCCGTGTCGGCCGACTCGAGGTGCCGCGTCGCCTCACCGAGCAGAGGTGCGATCTCCGGTGCGGCCGCGACGGTGACCGCCAGGTTGCCCTCGCAGGCCGCCTGCTCCTTGGACGCGTTGCCGACGAAGGCGAACCCGCCTCCTGCAATGAGCACCGAGGCGAGCAGCACGAGGAACGCAGGCATGACTCGCCCCCGACGAGGGTGCGAAGAAGCGCTGTGCCGTCCGGCCATGGGTGCGATCTCCCTCCGTTGACCGTGGGGGAGACTACCTTGCCTAGGTCATCGCACCTAACACGGCGTAGGCCGGCTTGATCTCCTTGTTGATGATGTCTAGCCGCTCGTCGAACGGCAGGAACGCCGACTTCATGGCGTTGATCGTGAACCAGCGCAGGTCCTCGAGGGTGTAGCCGAACGCCTCGACGAGGCCGAACATCTCCTCGGTCATCGAGGTACCGCTCATCAGCCTGTTGTCGGTGTTGACCGTCACCCGGAACCCGAGGTACTTCAGCAGGCCGATCGGGTGCTCGGCGATCGACGTGGCCGCGCCCGTTTGCACGTTGGACCGGGGGCACATCTCCAGCGGGATCCGCTTGTCACGGACGTACGAGGCGAGGCGGCCGAGCACGTAGTGGCCGTCGGCGCCCTGCGTGATGTCGTCGACGATCCGGACCCCGTGTCCGAGACGATCCGCCCCGCACCACTGGATCGCCTCCCAGATCGAGGGCAGCCCGAACGCCTCACCGGCGTGGATGGTGAAGTGGGCGTTCTCGCGCTGGAGGTACTCGAAGGCGTCGAGGTGGCGGGTTGGCGGGAAGCCGGCCTCGGCTCCGGCGATGTCGAAGCCGAGCACCCCCTCGTCTCGGTACCTCACCACGAGCTCGGCGATCTCGCGCGAGCGCGCCTGGTGGCGCATGGCGGTCAGGATCTGGCGTACGACGACGGGTCGGCCGTTCGCGCGAGCCTGCTCCTCTCCCGCCTCGAAACCGGCCTGGACCGCCTCGACGACCTGCTCGAGGGAGAGGCCGTCCTGCAGGTGCTGCTCCGGGGCGTAGCGCACCTCGGCGTAGACCACGCCGTCCTCGGCGAGGTCCTCCACGCACTCCTGCGCGACGCGGCGGAGGTTCTCGGCCGACTGCATCACCGCGACGGTGTGGTCGAAGGTCTCGAGGTAGCGCTCGAGCGAGCCGGAGTTCGCCGACTCCTCGAACCACCGCCGCAGCGACTCTGTGTCGTCGGCGGGGAGGGTGTGCCCCGCACCGGGTGCGAGGTCGAGGACGGTCTGGGGCCGCAGGCCCCCGTCGAGGTGGTCGTGGAGCAGCACCTTGGGCGCCCGGTGCACCTGGTCGCGGGTGGGCAGGTGCACCGCGGTGAGCGCCGTCATCAGGCGGTCTCCGGGTCGCGGTTGACGGTGTCGGGCGAGAACGCGGGTCGGCAGACCGCGACGTACTCGGTCTCCTCCTCGCCCGTTGAGTAGCGGACCCTCTCCCCTGCTCTGGTCACGACCGCCTGGCCTGCCGGGACGTTCAGCGTGCGCGTGGCCCCGTCGGAGTCGGTGACCTCGACGAGGACGGTGCCGCGCAGGACGACCGTGATCTCGTCGAACTCCGGCTGCTGGGCGGGCTCGCTCCATCCGCCGGGTGCGACCATGTGGGCCACGGAGATCGCGTCGGTGCCGGTGGTGACACGGCCGACGTACTCGTCGATGACCTTGCCACCCGGGACGGGGATACGTGTCGGGGCAGGGATAAGTTCAGCCATGACGACATCCTTGCATCCGGACCTGAGGGGCGACCATGCGCGTTTTCACCACCTTCGACGAAGTCAGCGAGGCAGCCGGCGAGGAGCTCGGCACGAGTGACTGGCTGACCATCGACCAGGACCGGGTCGACGGCTTCGCCGAGGCGACGGGCGACCACCAGTGGATCCACGTCGACGTCGAGCGCGCCAAGGAAGGCCCCTTCGGGGGCACGATCGCCCACGGCTACCTCACCCTGTCGCTGGTGCCGATGTTCGCGGCGCAGATCTTCACCCTCGACACCCCCGGCGCGAAGCTCAACTACGGGGTCAACAAGGTCCGCTTCCCCAACCCGGTCAGGGTCGGCTCGCGGATCCGCTGCACCGCAAGCCTCGGCGAGGTCACCGACATCCCGGCGGGCAAGCAGATGGTGACCCGCTACGTCGTCGAGATCGAGGGCGAGGAGAAGCCCGCCTGCGTCGCGGAGACCGTGGTGCTGCTGATCAGCTGACCCGGTCGATCACCAGCGGGTGTGGCGCGAACGACGCCTGCTCGGCAGCGATCTCGACCCCGTCGAGCAGCCCGTCGAGGGCGCGCTCGACACGGCCGGGGTCGTCGGTGTGGAGCGTCATCAGCGGTTCACCCTCGTGGACGGGGTCACCGGGCTTGGCGTGGAGCTCCACGCCCGCCCCCGCCTGGACGGGGTCCTCCTTGCGGGCTCGGCCGGCGCCGAGGCGCCAGGCGGCCATGCCGACCGCCAGCGCGTCCAGGCGGGTCAGCACCCCGCTCGACGGCGCGGCCACCACGTGGCTCTCGCGGGCGGTGGGCAGCGTCGCGTCGGGATCGCCGCCCTGAGCGCGGATCATCGCCTTCCACGCGTCCATGGCCGAGCCGTCGGCCAGCCGGTCGGCGGGATCGACGTCAGTGGCACCGGCCGCGGTGAGCATCTCCCGGGCCAGCGCCAGGGTCAGCTCGACCACGTCGGCGGGGCCGCCACCCGCGAGGACCTCCACGGACTCGCGCACCTCCAGCGCGTTGCCGGCGGTCAGACCGAGCGGCGTGGACATGTCGGTGAGCAGGGCGACCGTGCGCACGCCGGCGTCCTTGCCGAGCGCGACCATCGTCTCGGCGAGCTCCCGTGCCTTGTCGAGCTCCTTCATGAACGCGCCGGTGCCGACCTTCACGTCCAGCACCAGAGCGCCGGTGCCCTCGGCGATCTTCTTGCTCATGATCGAGCTCGCGATGAGCGGGATCGCCTCCACCGTGCCCGTGACGTCGCGCAGCGCGTAGAGCTTCTTGTCCGCCGGAGCCAGTCCCGCGCCCGCCGCGCAGACGACCGCCCCGACCTCCTCGAGCTGGCGCATCATCTCGTCGCCGCCCAGGTCGGCCCGCCAGCCGGGGATCGACTCCAGCTTGTCCAGGGTGCCGCCGGTGTGCCCGAGACCGCGCCCGGACAGCTGCGGCACCGCCACGCCGCAGGCTGCCACGAGCGGGGCCAGCGGCAGCGTGATCTTGTCGCCGACCCCACCGGTGGAGTGCTTGTCAGCCGTGGGCCGCGACAGCGAGGAGAAGTCCATCCGCTCCCCGGAGGCGATCATCGCCGCGGTCCACCGGGAGATCTCGCGCCGGCTCATCCCGTTGAGCAGGATCGCCATCGCCAGCGCGGACATCTGCTCGTCGGCCACGACGCCCCGGGTGTAGGCGTCGACCACCCAGTCGATCTGGATGTCGCTCAGCTCACCGCCGTCGCGCTTGGCGACGATCACCTCGACTGCGTCGTGCTGCTCGGCCATCGGTCCTCTTCCCGGTCGTCGTTGACTCGTCTGTCTGTCTGTCGGTCAGGTCCTGTGCGCTCAGGCGCTCACGCGCACCGAGCTGTAGCCTCGGAGCACAAAGGTCCCTCGCGGGGTCGGTTGCTCGGCCAGGTGCAGGCCGGGCATCTGCGACCACAACGTCCGCAGGGACTCGGCCAGCTCCATCCGGGCCAGGGGCGCGCCGAGGCAGAAGTGGACGCCCGCGCCGAAGGCCAGGTGCGGGTTCGGGTCGCGTGTCGGCACGAAGGTGTCGGCATCCTCGAAGACGGCCGGGTCGCGGTTCGCCGCACCGAGCAGCGCCGCGATCTTCTGCCCCTCCTCGACGGTGACCTCGCCGATCCCTACGTCGGCGGTGGCGGTGCGCTCGAACAGCTGGAGGGCCGGGTCGAACCGAAGCATCTCCTCGACACAGGTCTCGACCTGCTCGGACGGCGGCTCGATCCCACGCTCCAACATCGCGACGAGGCCGTTGCCGAAGACGTTGACCGAGGCCTCGTGCCCGGCGTTGAGCAGGAGCACGGCGGAGGCCACCACCTCGTCCTCCCTCAGGCGGGCCGCTCCCTCGCCGGCCGCCACGAGGTCGCTGAGCAGGTCGTCGCGGGGCGAAGCCGCCCGTTCCCGGGCGAGGTCGCGGATCGTCGCGGCGAACTCCACAGCAGCGGTGATCGCGGCGTCCTTCTCCTGCTCAGTCGGTGCCACCTCGTACATCCGCACGATCGCCTGGGACCACTCGCGCAGGCGTGGCGCCAGCCCTGTGGGGACCCCGAGCAGCTCGGCGATGACCAGCACGGGCAGCGGTTCGGCGTACTCCCGCACGACGTCGAAGCCGCAGGGATCCACCTCCTGGAGCAGCGCGGCGGCGAGCTCGCGCACGCGCGGCCGCAGGCGCTCGACGTGGCCACGGGCGAACGCCCCCGCCACCAGGCGACGCAGCCGCGTGTGGGCGGGTGGCTCGTTCTCCATCATCTGGTTGCGGTGCAGCAGGTTGAACGGCTCGAACCGCTCGGTCGGCTGCCGGTCCGCCCAGATCCGGCCCAGGCGGCGCTGACGCAGCACCGCGTCCGCGCTCGTGTGGTCGAAGGTGAGCCACCTGCCGGACGCCTCGTGCCAGGCCACCGGGTGGCGGCGCCGCTCCTCCGCGAAGTACGGGTAGGGGTCGGCCACCACCTCGGGGGCGCCCAGGTCAATCCGCGTGGTCGGCATAGTCGTCCAGGGCCGCCGGCCCGAAGGCGTCTGGAAGGACCTCGTCCATCCGGCGGACCCCCGAGACGGTGAGCAGCAGCAGGTCGGGGCCACCGTGCTCGTAGAGCAGCTGGCGGCACCGGCCGCACGGCATGATCACCTCGTCGTCGCCGTTGACGCACACGAAGTGGGTGAGCCGGCCACCGCCGCTCGCGTGCAGCTGGGAGACGACACCGCACTCGGCGCACAGTCCCACGCCGTACGCGGCGTTCTCCACGTTGCAGCCCACGATCACGCGGCCGTCGTCGACGAGTGCGGCCGCACCGACCGGGAACCGGGAGTACGGCGCGTAGGCGCGCTGCATCGCGGCGGCGGCCTGCTCCTGGAGGGCCGCCCAGTCGAAGTGCTCGCCGGAGGTCTCGTCGGCCATCGCTAGCCCGCCGAGCCCTTGCGGTACCTCATGCCGTCGGCTGCGGGCATTCGCAGCCGTTGGGAGGCGAGCGCGAGCACCAGCAGCGTCGCGACGTAGGGCGTCATCCTGGTGAAGTCACCGGGCACCGTGTCGATGGAGAAGTACACCGCGCCCACTGCCAGCGAGAGGCCCACCGAGACGAACGCGGCCACCTGCTGACCCTTGCGCCACTGCCACACCGCGCCGGCGAGGAGCAGGACGGCGATGGCCAGGAGCAGCGCGTGGACCGACGTGCCGCCCTGGCGCAGACCCAACGTCTCGGTGTACCCGAACAGACCAGAGCCCATCAGGACGCCGCCGGGACGCCAGTTGCCGAAGATCATGGCGGCCAGGCCGATGTAGCCGCGCCCACCGGTCTGCCCGTCGCGATAGTTGCTCGAGGCCACCAGGGCCAGGAAGCCTCCTCCGAGGCCGGCCATGGCACCGGAGGTCAGCACCGCGATGAACTTGTAGCGGTAGACGTTGACACCGAGCGACTCCGCGGCGACGGGGCTCTCACCGCAGGAGCGGAGCCGGAGGCCGAAGGCAGTGCGCCAGAGCAGGAAGTAGGTGACCACGAACAGGACCACCGCAAGCACCACGAACAGCGACAGGTTCGTGACCAGGGCGCGCGCCAGGGCGGCGGACTCGGAGACGAAGAAGATGTTCGCCCTCTCCACCGTGCCCAGGGCATCCGAGAGCGGCCCGATGGTGATGCTGCCGACCTCGCCGAGCTTGGGCGACTGGGTCTGCCCGCCACCGGGGAGACCGGTGAACGTGAGCACGGCGAGGTACTGCGTCACGCCGAGCGCGATGATGTTGATCGCGACACCGGAGATGATGTGGTCGACGCCGAAACCCACGGTCGCGATCGCGTGGATCAGGCCGCCCAGCATGCCCAGGACCAGGGCCCCGAGGACGCCGACCCACGGGCCGTAGTGGTAGCCGAAGAACCCGGCGCCGTAGGTGCCGAGGATCATCATGCCCTCGAGACCGATGTTCACCACGCCTGCCCGCTCGGACCACAGGCCGCCGAGCGCGGCGAGCGCGATTGGGACCGTCGCGATGAGCGTGGCGCGCAGCGTGCCGGACGAGGCCAGGTCCCCTGCCCCCGTCACCAGCTGGAGGAGGGACAGCAGGAACATCACGCCCGCAAGGCCGAGCAGGATCCACCAGGGGGAGAACCGCCGCCGCTCCTTCTTGGGGGCTCCGGGGCTCTGCAGCTCGCGTTCCATCGTGGTCATGCCGAAACCTCCGCCTTCTTGACCTCACCGCGTTCGAGAGCCTGCGCCACCTGCCATTGCTCGAGCCGCTGGCCGTAGCGGCGGACGACCTCGTAGGAGATCACCACGGTGAGCACGATGATGCCTTGGGTGATCTTGACGATGTCCGGCGAGACGTCGACCAGGATCTGGAGCGGGTTGGACTGCTCGTCGAGGAAGGCGAAGAGTAGCGCGCCGAGTGCGATACCGACCGGATGGTTGCGGCCGAGCAGGGCGATCGCGATACCGGCGAAGCCCAGGCCCGACTGGAAGGTCGACCCGTAGGAGTAGGCGCTGCCGAAGAGGATGGGCAGGCCGACCAGGCCCGCCACGCCGCCGGAGACCAACATCGCGGTGACCGTCATCTTCTTGACGTTCACGCCGCTGGCGACCGCCGCGGTCTGGGACTGGCCGGTGGCACGGAGGTCGAAGCCGAACCGGGTGCGGTTCAGGGCCACCCAATAGCCGATGCCGGCCAGGATCGCGATGACCACGAAGCCGTAGACCTCGGTCGTGACGGAGTCGGAGATGGAGAAGCCGGGGATCCGGCTGCTCTCGGGGATCGGCTTGGTGCCGATGATGTTGCTGCCCTCCTCCCGGACCGCGACCTGCCTCAGGAAGTAGGCGACCAGCGAGGTCGAGATGAAGTTCAGCATGATCGTCGAGATGACCTCGCTGACCCCGCGGGTCGCGCGCAGCAGGCCGGCGATGCCCGCCCAGGCGGCGCCGACGAGGATCGCGGCAAGGACGGCGAGGACCACGTTGAAGGGGCCGGGCAGCCAGCCCTCGCCCGCGACGACGGCGGCGACGAAGGCCGCGATGCGGTACTGCCCGTCCACGCCGATGTTGAACAGGTTCATCCGGAACCCGATCGCCACGGCGAGGCCGGAGAGGTAGAGCACCGTCGCGGTGTTGATGATGTTGACCATGTTGCGAGGCGCGGGCCACGACAGGATGGTCGCCCAGACCTCACCGGCGGGGTCGCCGGCGATCAGCAGCACCGCGCTGGTGATCAGGAACGCCGTCAGGAGCGCCAGCACCGGCGCGGCGACGCTGAGAGCGATCCTCGTCATCCGTGGGGTCATGCCTTCTCTCCTGCTCCCGTCATGGCCGAGCCGAGCTGCTCGGGGGTCACCTGGCTCGGGTCGAACTCCCCGACGAGCCTGCCGCGGAGGATCACCTCGATACGGTCCGACAACCCGATCAGCTCGTCGAGGTCGGCCGAGATGAGGAGGACCGCAAGGCCCGCCCGGCGAGCGTCCTTGATGTGGTCCCAGATCGCCGCCTGGGCGCCGACGTCGACGCCGCGAGTCGGGTGGGCGGCGATGAGCAGGATCGGTTCGCTGCTCATCTCGCGCCCGACTATGAGCTTCTGCTGGTTGCCGCCCGAGAGGGCCCGCGCCAGCACGTCGGGACCCGGCGTGCGGACGTCGTAGGCCTCGATGATCCGCTCCGTGTCGGCCCGCGCGGCGCCCTTGTCGATGAAGATGCCCTTGACGTTCGGCTTGCGCGTCTGGTGACCGAGGATGCGGTTCTCCCATAGCGGCGCGTCGAGGAGCAGGCCGTGGCGGTGACGGTCTGCCGGGATGTAGCTGATGCCCGCCTCACGACGGTGGCGGGTGGAGAGCTTGGAGACGTCACGGCCCGCCACCTCCACGGTGCCGGTGGCGCCGTGCAGCATGCCCATGATCGTCTCGACCAGCTCGGTCTGCCCGTTGCCCTCGACACCGGCAAGGCCGAGCACCTCACCGCGGTGGATGCGGAACGAGATGTCGTCGAGCAGCGGGCGACCCTCGGGGGTCGGGAGCGTGAGGTGGTCGACGGAGATCAGGACCTCGTCGGTGACCGTGGAGACCTCGGTGCTCGGGGACGGCAGCTCCGCGCCGACCATCAGCTCGGCGAGCTGGTGGGCCGTCACCGAGGCGGGATCGACCGTGTCGACGGTGGTCCCGCGGCGCATGACCGTGACGACGTCGGCCACCGACAGCACCTCGTCGAGCTTGTGCGAGATGAAGATGACCGCGAGCCCCTCGGACTTCAGCTCGCGCAGGTTGGCGAAGAGCTCGTCGACCTCCTGCGGCACGAGCACCGCGGTCGGCTCGTCGAGGATGATCGTGCGGGCGCCGCGGTAGAGGACCTTGAGGATCTCGACCCGCTGCCGATCGCCCACCCCGAGCTCTTCGACGAGCTGGTCGGGCCTCACGCCGAGACCGTAGGCGTCGGAGAGGCGCACGATCTCTGCTCGTGCCTCGCTGCCGATCCCGTGGAGCTTCTCGGCACCGAGCACGACGTTCTCGAGGACGGTGAGGTTGTCGGCGAGCATGAAGTGCTGGAAGACCATGCCGACGCCGGACTTGATCGCGTCGGCCGGTGAGGAGAGGTCGACCTCCTTGCCGTCGATCTCGATCGTGCCCGCGTCGGGCTTCTGCACGCCGTAGAGGATCTTCATCAGCGTCGACTTGCCGGCGCCGTTCTCACCCACGATCGCATGGATGGACCCGCGACGGACCTCGATGTTGACGTCGTCGTTGGCGATGACACCCGGGAACCGCTTCCCGATGCCCTGCAGCTGGACCGCGGGGGCGGTCGTCGTACTCGTGTCCGTCATTCCTCACCTTCCGGACGGGTCGCGGGTGTCGCGGAGAACCACCGCGGGTGATGACACAGGTAGCCCGGGGGAACGGTACATCGTCCCCCCGGGCCACATCTCAGCTGTGCGCGAGAGTCACGGCTGAGCCGGGACCGTGATCTCCCCGTCGATGATCTGCTGCTTGTACTCGTCGAGCTGGTCGGTGATGTCGTCGACGAACCCACCGCTGGTGGAGTAGCCGACACCGTCGGACTCGAGGTCGTAGCGGACCGGGCCGGACGGGAAGTTCCCGTCGTTGACCTCGGCGAGGAACTCGTAGACCGCGACGTCGACGTTCTTCAGCATCGACGTCAAGATGACGTCCCTGACCGACTCGTCAGCGAGCTCGTACTGGTCGGAGTCGACACCGATCGCCCAGTTGTCGGACTCCGTGGCCGCCTCGAAGAGGCCGCCGCCCGAGCCACCGGCTGCGTGGTAAACCACGTCGGCGCCGGAGTCGAACATGCCCTGCGCCGCGGTCTTGCCCTTGGCCGGGTCGTTGAACCCGGAGAAGTCGGGGGCCTGGGTGAGGTAGGTGACGTCGATCGTGATGTCGGGGTTGACCTCCTGGGCACCCGCGATGAACCCGGCCTCGAACTTCTGGATCAGCGGCACCTCGACGCCACCGATGAAGCCGACGTGGTCGGTCTCGGTCTTCAGCGCGGCGGCCGCGCCGACCAGGAACGAGCCCTGCTCCTCGGCGAACACCAGGTTGGCGATGTTGTCACCCGCCGCGCCCTCGTCGTCGATGATCGCGAAGGAGACGTCCGGGTAGTCCGGCGCCACCTTGGCGATCGAGGCCGAGTAGGCGAAGCCGACCGCGATGACCGGGTTGTAGCCGTTGTCGGCGAAGGTGCGCAGGCGCTCCTCGCGGGCCGACTCGGGCTCGCCGTCGGAGGCCTCGGACTCCTGGCTCTCCATGCCGAACTCTTCGACTGCCTGGTCCATGCCCTTGGCCGCGGCGTCGTTGAACGACTGGTCTCCGCGGCCACCGACGTCGTAGGCCATGCCGATCTTGATGTCTGACTGTGCGCCGGTGTCCTCACCGTCGCCGTTGTTGGTCTCCTCGCCATTGCCACCACAGGCACTGAGCAGGAGCGCTGCAGCGGAAAGAGCTGCCGCCGTCTTGGTCAACCGACGCAAGATGGGCCTCCTTGATCGAAACTGAGACGCCAAGTCCTGGCGCCGAACCAACGGCCACAGTAGTACCGAGCCACCGCCTGGGGGAGGCAAGCGCGCGGTTGCTGTGCAAGTCGTTACATGCCGGTGACTTCGGCCCCGCGGCGGTCAGGACCTTCGACCTGCGGCGAGGGCCGGGATGGCCGTTGGCCGTTGTCGGGAGGATCAGGACCGGGGCAGGGCCGAGGCGGTGCCGCGCCGGCCCTCGGGCTGGGCGAGTGCCTCGAGAGCAGCGGCGGCGAGCACCTTCGCGCCGACCGCCGTCGCCCCCTCGTCCACCCTGAGGTCGCCCTGGTGCAGGTCGTAGGTGGGCCCGCCCGGCGTACGCGTGCCGAGCCTGGCCATCGCCCCGGGCACCGTCTCGAGGTACCACGCGAAGTCCTCGCCGCCGAGGCTCTGCGGGGTGTAGACGTGGAACTCCCGCCCGACGACCTGCTCGGCCGCCCTGCCGAGGATCTTCGTGGAGGTCGCCTCGTTGACGACCGGCGGAACGCCGCGGACGTAGTCGACCTCCGCGGTCACGCCGTAGGCGGCGACGATCTGCGCGATCAGCTCGCGGATCAGGTGCTCTGCGTCGGCCCAGGCGACGGCGTCGAGCATCCGGACGGTGCCGGCGGCCAGACCGGTCGCGGGGATGACGTTCTTGGCCGACCCTGCCCGGATCTGGCCCCACACCAGGCTGACCCCCGCCCGGGGGTCGAGACGCCGGGACAGCGCGGCGGGAAGCTCGGTGACGAGGACCCCGAGCGCGTAGGTGAGGTCCTGGGTCAGGTGTGGACGGGAGGTGTGGCCGCCGCGACCGGTCAGCCGGACGGTCATCGCGTCCGCCGCCCCGGTGATGGGCCCCTCCCGCAGGCCCACCTGACCGACGTCGAGCCCGGGGTCGCAGTGGAGGCCGAAGACGTTGCGGACGCCGTCGAGCGCTCCGGCTGCGAGCACCTCGAGCGCGCCGCCGGGCATGACCTCCTCGGCGGGCTGGAAGAGCAGCCTCACCCGCCCGGGGAGCGGGGTGACCGCATGGACCTTGGCCAGGGCGAGCCCGGTGCCGAGGAGGGCGGCGGTGTGCACGTCGTGCCCGCAGGCATGGGCCACCCCGTCGTACACGCTGCGCCAGGGGTCTGCGGTGAGGTCCTCGACCGCGAGGGCGTCGAGGTCGGCGCGTAGCGCGACGACCGGGCCGTCTGCGCCGCCGACCTCGGCGATCAGCCCGCTCTTGGGGAGCAGCTGGACGCGGACGCCGGCTTCCTCGAGTCGCTTGGCGACCAGGGTGGTCGTTCGCTCCTCCTGCCACGCGAGCTCGGGATGCGCGTGGAGGTCACGACGGATCCCGAGCAGCTCGTCGGTCATGCGGTCTACGGCGGCGAGGGCAGGTTGGACGGAGGACGACACGTCAGGCAAGGCTACCCGTCGCGGGGCGGTCCCACTCCTCCCCGGTAGCCCACGTCGCTCGCGGCGGTCGATCTAGAACGCGTCCGGAGGGGAGTAGACGCCCCACACCTCACGCAGGGCGTTGCACACCTCGCCGACCGTGGCGCGGGCCCGCAGCGCCTCCTTCATCGGGAAGAGGACGTTCTCGCTGCCCTCGGCGGCCTGCTTCATCGCCGCGAGGTGACGCTCGACAGCCGAGTTGTCGCGCTCCGCGCGCAGCCGCGCGAGGCGCTCGGCCTGCTGGGCCTCGATGGCGGGGTCGACCCGCAGCGGCTCGTAGGGCTCCTCCTCCTCGGAGGCGTACTTGTTGAGCCCGACGACGACCCGTCTGCCGGCGTCGATGTCCTTGGCGATCTCGTAGGCGGCCTTCTCGATCTCGTTCTTCTGGAACCCGTGCTCGATGGCCTTCACCGCACCTCCGAGGTCCTCGACCTTGCCCATGAGGCTGCGCGCCTCCGCCTCGAGCTCGTCGGTCAGGGACTCGACCGCGTAGGAGCCCGCGAACGGGTCCACGGTCTTGGTCACGTCGGTCTCGAAGGCGAGCACCTGCTGGGTCCGCAGCGCGAGGCGGGCGGCCTTCTCCGACGGGAGCGCGATGGCCTCGTCGTAGGAGTTGGTGTGCAGCGACTGGGTGCCGCCGAGCACGGCGGCGAGCGCCTGGACCGCGACCCGGACCAGGTTCACCTCGGGCTGCTGAGCGGTGAGCTGGACCCCGGCGGTCTGGGTGTGGAAGCGCAGCATCAGCGACTTGGGGTTCTTCGCCCCGAACTCCTCGCGCATCACCTGGGCCCAGATGCGACGGGCGGCGCGGAACTTCGCGACCTCCTCGAGGAACGAGGTGCGCGAGACGAAGAAGAAGGCCAGCCGGGGCGCGAAGTCGTCGACGTCTTGGCCCGTGGCGACCGCCGCGCGGACGTACTCGATGCCGTCGGCGAGGGTGAAGGCGATCTCCTGCGCGGGCGTCGCGCCCGCCTCGGCCATGTGGTAACCCGAGATGGAGATGGTGTTCCAGCGCGGGATCTCGGTGCGGCAGTATTTGAAGATGTCGGTGACCAGTCGCAGCGACTCCTGCGGCGGGAAGATGTAGGTGCCGCGGGCGATGTACTCCTTGAGGACGTCGTTCTGGATCGTCCCGGTCAGCTTGTCGCTGGGGATCCCCGCGTCCTCGGCGACGATCTGGTACATCAGCAGCAGCAGCGCCGCTGGCGCGTTGATCGTCATTGACGTGGAGACCTCGTCGAGCGGGATACCGTCGAAGAGCACCTTCATGTCGTCGATGGAGTCGATCGCGACGCCGACCTTGCCGACCTCGCCGTGGGCGATCGCCGAGTCCGAGTCGTGGCCCATCTGGGTGGGCAGGTCGAAGGCCACCGACAGGCCGCCGGTGCCGTGCGCGACGAGCTGCTTGTAGCGCTCGTTGGACTCCTTGGCGGTCCCGAACCCGGCGTACTGGCGCATCGTCCAGGGCCGGCCGGTGTACATCGTGGGGTAGACCCCGCGGGTGAAGGGGAACTCGCCGGGGTTGCCCAGCGCCTCCGCCGGGTCGAAGCCCTCGAGCGCCTCGGGCCCGTAGACCGGCCGGATGGGCAGGCCCGACTCCGTGTGGGTCCTCGGGTCGGCCGAGAGCTCGGCCTGCGACTGCGGGGCGGACTGGGGGCTGGTCTCCTCTGCCATGGTCGAAGGTTACGGCCACCGCGGCAGGCTGCGCACCGTGAGGTCGATAACGTCGCCTCGGATCAGGGGCCTACGACCCCCCTGGCAGAATGAATAGACAACGGAACCATGCGGTAATCGATTTCACAGGTACGACCGATCGGTAACAAAACCCTCGCAGATAGCATGCTCGGGTTGCGCTGCACCTCAGCGCCGTCCTGCACAGTCTGACTGCGTTTCGAAAGGACCCCCCTTGGCCAGCTCACCGGCGGGAACGCTCTACCGAGGCCGCGAGGGGATGTGGTCGTGGGTCGCGCACCGCATCACCGGCGTCACCATCTTCTTCTTCCTGTTCGCACACGTCATCGACACCGCGATGGTCCGGGTCTCCCCGGAGGCGTACAACACAGCCGTCGAGACCTACAAGAACCCGATCGTCGGGGTCATGGAGATCGGCCTCGTGGCCGCGGTGCTCTTCCACGCGTTCAACGGCATCAGGATCATCCTCGTGGACTTCTGGGGCAACGGCCCCCGCTACCAGCGACAGATGACCTGGGGCGTCCTTGTGCTCTTCGTCGTGCTGATGGTGCCCTTCGTTATCCGCCACCTCTCGAACGTGTTTGGACACTGATAGCGATGAGCCTGACCTCGATCCCCCAGCCCCGCTCCCCCTACAAGGCCGGCAAGGCCAACAACTTCGAGCTGAACTCCTGGCTGTTCATGCGCGGCTCCGGCGCGCTGCTCGTCGTCCTCGTCATCGGCCACCTCTTCGTCAACCTCTGGCTCGGCGACGGCATCCAGCAGATCGACTTCGCCTTCGTGGCCGGCAAGTGGGCCAGCCCCTTCTGGCAGATCTGGGACCTCGCGATGCTCTGGCTGGCGATGCTCCACGGCATGAACGGCCTGCGCACGATCATCAACGACTACGCCACCAAGGGCGGCACGAAGTTCACGCTCAAGACGCTGCTCTACTTCGCGACCGCAGCAACGATCACCCTCGGCACCCTCGTCATCTTCACGTTCGACCCGTGCATCGACCCCGCGTCGACGCTCGAGGTCTGCACCAACAGGTAAGGCGCTGATCAAGATGGTTCAGACCCACAAGTACGACGTCGTCATCGTCGGTGCGGGAGGCGCGGGCATGCGCGCCGCGCTCGAGTCCGGCCAGCGCACCCGCACCGCGGTGCTGACCAAGCTCTACCCGACCCGGTCCCACACCGGCGCGGCCCAGGGCGGCATGTGCGCTGCCCTCGCCAACGTCGAGGAGGACAACTGGGAGTGGCACACCTTCGACACCGTCAAGGGCGGTGACTACCTCGTCGACCAGGACGCCGCGGAGGTGATGGCCAAGGAGGCCATCGACGCCGTCCTCGACCTCGAGAAGATGGGCCTCCCCTTCAACCGCACCGACGAGGGGCGCATCGACCAGCGCCGCTTCGGCGGGCACACCCGCAACCACGGCGAGGCGGCCGTGCGGCGCTCCTGCTTCGCCGCGGACCGCACCGGCCACATGATCCTCCAGACGCTCTACCAGCAGTGCATCAAGCACAACGTGGAGTTCTACAACGAGTTCTACGTCCTCGACGTCGTCATGACCGACGACCGCGCATCGGGCGTCGTGGCCTACGAGCTCGCCACCGGTGAGATCCACGTCTTCAACGCCAAGTCGATCATCTTCGCCACCGGCGGCTTCGGGAAGGTCTTCCGCACCACCTCCAACGCCCACACCCTGACCGGCGACGGCATGGGCATCGTATGGCGCAAGGGTCTGCCGCTCGAGGACATGGAGTTCTTCCAGTTCCACCCGACCGGTCTCGCCGGCCTCGGCGTACTCCTTTCGGAGGCGGCACGAGGGGAGGGCGGCATCCTGCGCAACAGCGAGAACGAGCGCTTCATGGAGCGCTACGCCCCCACCATCAAGGACCTCGCGCCGCGTGACATGGTCGCCCGCGCGATGGCCAACGAGGTGCGCGAGGGCCGCGGCGCAGGTCCGGACAAGGCTTACGTCTACCTCGACCTGACGCACCTGCCGAAGGAGCAGATCGACGCCAAGCTCCCCGACATCACGGAGTTCGCGCGGACCTACCTCGGCGTGGAGCCCTACACCGAGATGATCCCGGTCTTTCCGACCGCGCACTACGCGATGGGCGGCATCCCCACCAACATCAAGGGCGAGGTGCTCAGCGACAACGAGTCGGTCGTGCCGGGGCTCTACGCCGCGGGCGAGGTCGCCTGCGTCTCGGTGCACGGCGCGAACCGTCTCGGCACGAACTCCCTGCTCGACATCAACGTCTTCGGCCGGCGCGCGGGCGTCTACGCCGCGGAGTACGCCGCGACCGTCGACTACGACGAGCTGCCCGACAACCCCGAGAAGTACGTCGTCGACCAGATCGAGATGCTGCGCGACGCCGGCGGCTCGGAGCGGGTGGCCACCATCCGCGCCGAGCTCCAGGCCACGATGGACATCAATGCCCAGGTCTACCGCGACGAGGGGTCGCTCAAGCAGGCGCTGTCCGATATCGAGGGCCTCAAGGCGCGCTACGTCGACATCTCGGTCCAGGACAAGGGCAAGCGGTTCAACACCGACCTGCTGGAGGCGATCGAGCTCGGGTTCCTGCTCGACCTCGCCGAGGTCCTCGTCGTGTCCGCGCTCGCCCGCAACGAGTCGCGCGGCGGCCACTACCGCGAGGACTACCCCAACCGCGACGACGTGAACTTCATGCGCCACACGATGGCCTACCGAGAAAAGTCTGCGGATGGCAGTGGCCATTCGATCAGGCTCGACTACAAGCCGGTCGTGCAGACCCGTTACGAGCCGATGGAGCGCAAGTACTGATATGGACGTCACTATCAAGATCCTCCGTTACAACCCCGAGGTCTCGGAGGAGGCGACGTGGGAGAGCTACCAGGTCACGGCGGAGCCGACCGACCGGGTGCTCGATGCGCTCCACAAGGTCAAGTGGGACCTCGACGGGACGCTCACCTTCCGGCGCTCCTGCGCGCACGGGGTCTGCGGCTCCGATGCGATGCTCATCAACGGCAAGAACCGCCTGGCCTGCAAGACGCTGATCAAGGACGTCAACCCGTCCAAGCCGGTCACCGTCGAGCCGATCAAGGGCCTGCCGGTGCTCAAGGACCTCGTCGTCGACATGGAGCCGTTCTTCGACGCCTACCGGGCGGTGATGCCGTTCCTCGTGACGACCGGCAACGAGCCGACCCGTGAGCGGCTGCAGTCGCCGGAGGACCGCGAGCGCTTCGACGACACCACCAAATGCATCCTGTGCGCGGCCTGCACCTCGTCGTGCCCGGTGTACTGGACCGACGGGCAGTACTTCGGTCCGCAGGCGATCGTCGGCGCCCACCGGTTCATCTTCGACAGCCGTGACGAGGGCACCGACCAGCGCCTCGAGATCCTCAACGACAAGGAGGGGGTGTGGCGTTGCCGCACCGTCTTCAACTGCACGGAGGCCTGCCCCCGAGGCATCGAGGTGACCAAGGCGATCCAGGAGGTCAAGCGCGCGCTGATCTTCCGCCGCTGACCGCTGTAACGCGGGGTCATGGACCCTTCACAAGCGGTGTGCCGCTGAGGATGCGTCCAGGACCCTTGCGCAGTCCGACCACAGAAGGGGTACGCCGGCGGGCGTGCCCCTTCTGCGTATCCGGGACGGTAGGACCACCTCAGAGGACCTTCGTCCCGTGAATACCCCCATGGGTACATGACACGATCGAGCCAGGACGACTCGAGAACTCACAGGGGAGAACGCATTGACCGCGCACACCTACGACGTGACCGTGACCTGGACCGGCAACCGGGGTGAGGGGACGACCGACATCCGCGACTACGACCGCGACCTGGTCGTGTCCGCCGACGGCCCCGAGGACATCGCCGCCTCCTCCGACCCGGGCTACCTCGGTGACCCGAAGCGCTGGAACCCCGAACAGCTGTTCACGGCCTCGATCTCGCAGTGCCACATGCTGTGGTACCTCGGCATCTGCTCGCGGGCCGGCGTCGTCGTGCACGAGTACTCCGACGAGGCGGTAGGGACGATGGTCAGCGACCCCGACCACCATGCCCGGTTCACCGAGGTCGTGCTGCGCCCCCGCATCGTGGTCGGCGCGGACGACCAGGTCGAGAGGGCGATCGCGCTCCACGAGAAGGCGCACGAGTTCTGCTTCATCGCCCAGTCGGTGAACTTCGAGGTCAAGGTCGAGCCCGAGATCGTCGTACGCTGACGCCTCAGGGGATCTCGGGGTTGTTGCCGCCGCTGACCACGACCACCACCGAGGAGCCCGGGTGCGCCTCGACCCGGCCGGCCAGGACCGCGGCCAGCGAGACGCTCGCCCCCGGCTCGGCGAGGACGCGCACGCCCGCCCACAGGAACCTGCGCGCTGCGAGCACCTCCTCCTCGGAGACCAGCAACGACGTGGTGTCGTGCGCGGCCGCGGTCTCATAGCCGAGCCTGCCGATCTGGGGCGGCCCGAGGGAGTCGGCTGCCGCGCCGCCCGAGGAGTGGGGTATCGGCCGGCCCGCCTCCCGAGCGACGTGCAGGTGCGGGCACAGCTCGGTCTCGACCGGCTGCACCTGCGCCCGGCCGTCGATCGCTGCGGCGACACCCGTGTAGAGCCCTCCCCCACCACAGCCGACCAGGACGAGCTCGGCATCCGGCACCGCGTCGATGATCTCGAGCCCCACGGTGCCGGCGCCGCACACGGTCGCGAGGGTGTCGTAGGGGTGCACGACCGGCAGGCCCTCCTGCTCGGCATGCTGACGACATGCCTCGAGTGCGTCGCCCACGTCGCCTTCGACGAGGTGCAGCCGTGCGCCGTACCGGCGGATGCGCTCCAGCTTCGCCGGGGTGGACGTGGTGGGCACGAAGACGTCCGCGGTGAGGCCGACCCGGCCGGCCGCCCAGGCGACTGCGGCGCCGTGGTTGCCGCCGGACGCGGCAGCCACGCCGCGGCTCTCCTCACCGGCAGCCCCCGTGACCCGCAGCACCGAGCTCAGCGCTCCGCGCGCCTTGAAGGAGCCGGTGTGCTGGTTCAGCTCGAGCTTGAGCACCACCCGGAACGGCACACCGAGCTCGTCGCCATGGAGGACCAGCGTTGGCGTGTGCCGGACCTTCTCGCCCAGCGCGGCAGCGGCGCTCTCGACGTCGCGACGGTGAGGCAGCATCACCCCATCCTGCCCGGTCCGCCCGCCCGTGGGCTCAGGGGGTGGCCGGGGCCGACTCCCTCGCGGCCGTCGCCCGCCAGGCCTTCCAGCCGAGCCGCGCGAGCACCGCGGCGATGAGGAGGTTGACCGCGATCAGGACGGTGTGGGCGACGTAGTAGCCCGTGGACCTCTCCTCTCCACTGGCCGCGGCCTCGGCCAGGTTGCGGGCGAAGTTCGCGTAGCTGAGCAGGTTCCACAGGGCGATGGCGAGAAAGAGCACGGCGTGCTTGCGTTCGAGCTTCACCGCTCCATCCTGCCCGGTTCAGTGCTGCCGACGGCGGGCGAGCCACGTGAGTGCGGCCACAGCGCCGAGCCCGGCGGCCGAGAAGGCCCCGACCCGCTCGACCCGTCGGCGCCTGCGCCCGCGGACCAGCGGCGGGTCGGCGTCGCCGTGGTCCTCGGGTACGACTGCAGCAGGCTCCGGCTCGGCCAGCTCGACATCCTCGTCATCCAGGAGCGGCTGCAGGGCAAGGTTGCGGACCTCCTGGGCGACCGGTGCGGTGTAGGCCCACGAGGCGCTCAGCATGACCAGCCGCGAGAAGTAGTTGATCCACACCAGGAGGATGAGGGAGACCCCGAGCACCTGGAACGCGGGCCGGGCCATCGTCAACGCGATGAGGGCCCCCGCGCCGGACTTGAGCACCTCGAAGCCCACGGCCCCGGTCAGCGCCCCCTGCCACATCGCCCGGCGTGTCACCTGCGGCTTCGGCACCAGCGCGTACAACGCCATGAACAGAACCGTCGTGGCCGCGATCGCGAGGCCGACCCCCACGGCGCGCAGCAAGAGCTCGGCCAGGATGAGCTCGTGCAGGCCGAGCGAGCGCAAGATCGCCTCTGAGGACCATGTCATCGCTCCGCTCAGGCTGACCGAGAGCAACAGGACCACGCCGAGGACGGCGAGCGCCGCGAGGTCGCGCAGCTTGCCCGGAGCGAAGCTCAGCCGGTCCTCCACGGGCAGGACGAACATCACGCCCAGCGCGCGGCGCATCGCCGAGACCCAGGCCGACCCGGTGTAGAGCAGGGTGAGGAGACCGATGAGACCGACCCGGCCGCCGTACTCCTCGAAGGTCGCCAGCGGGATCTGGCCGTCGCCGGTGCCGATGAGACCCGGGAAGAGCTCCTCGATGGCATCGACCAGCTCCCCCCGAACCTCGGGGGCGACGGCGCTGAGGTAGCCGACGACGAAGAACGCCAGTGCCAGCAGCGGGAAGAAGGAGAGATAGGCGAAGAACGTGACCGACCCTGCCTGAGCGTTGCCGTCGCGGACGCTGTAGTGGTCGAACGTCCGGACCAGGTGGTCGACGACGGGCCTGTGCTCACGAAGCGCCGCGGCCCGGGCCGAGAGGCGCTCCTTGAGCGAGCCCATCAACGGCTCTGGTCGCCCGTGAGCGCGAACTCCCGGGTCGGCCGCCAGCCCCGCACCGGGTCGTGCGTGTAGAGCAGGAAGTGGTCGGCGTCGAACTCGCACTCGAAGTGGGCGAGCTCCTCGAAGGCGCGGTCGAGAAGGTCGTGCTCGAGGTCGTGGGCAACGGTGACGTGCGGGTGGTAAGGGAACATCAAGTCGGTGGCCAGTGGGCCGCTGCGGACCGACAGGGCGAGCTGCTCGCACGAGGAGATCCCGCGTACGACGGTCACGAACACGACCGGGGACACCGGGCGGAAGGTGCCCGTGCCGCGCAGGTGGATCCGGAAGGCCGGCTTGGACGCCGCCGCCTCGGCGAGATGCTTCTCCACCTCGGGGAGGTGCCCGTCGTCGACCTCGAACGGCGGCATCAAGGTGATGTGCGTCGGGATGCCGTGGGCGGACGGGTCCCCGAGAGAGGTGCGGTACTCCTGGAGCTGGGCGCCCCAGGGGTCCGGCACCGCGATGGCCACCCCGATCGTCGTCACCCTCCGAACCCTACCGACCGACCGGGACGAAACCGACCCTGTCGTAGACGTCGGCCAGGGTGCGCCCGGCCACCTCCCGGGCCCGGTCGGCCCCACGTCGCAACGTCGCTTCGAGCTCGTCGCGGTCGTCGAGCAGCTCGAGCGTCCGGTCTCGGAACGGGGTGACGACGTCGACGACCACGTCGGCGAGGTCCTTCTTCAGGTCGCCGTAGCCCCGCCCGTCGTAGGCCTTCACGAGGTCGTCGACGGTCCGGCCGGTCAGCGCCGAGTAGATGGTGATGAGGTTGGACACGCCCGGCTTCTCGTCCACGTCGAACCGGATCTCTGTGCCGGAGTCGGTGACGGCGGACCGGATCTTCTTCGCCGATCGCTTCGGGTCGTCGAGCATCTCGACGATCCCGGTCGGCGACGAGGCCGACTTCGACATCTTCGAGGTCGGGTCCTGCAGGTCCATCACCCGGGCGCCGGCGCTCGGGAGCACCGCCTCGGGGATGACGAAGGTGTCGCCGAACCGGTGGTTGAAGCGGATCGCGACGTCGCGGGTGATCTCGACGTGCTGGCGTTGATCGTCGCCGACCGGCACCTCGTTGGTGTCGTAGAGGAGGATGTCGGCCGCCTGGAGCGCCGGATAGGTGAACAGCCCGGCGGAGATGAACTGGCCTTCGCGCTTCGCGGTCTTGTCCTTGAACTGGGTCATCCG
>DATHVS010000171.1:0-25416 GCA_035461195.1 Nocardioidaceae bacterium | reverse complement strand
GTCCGCACGGGCCTGGTCACGCTGCTTGATCACGCAGGTGCCCGGCTTGTGGGTCGACAGCTCGAGGGCCTTGTCGAGCATCGGCTTGTACTCCACCAGGCGGGTCGGCTCGATGCCGCAGGAGGCGGAGACCACGACCTTGGGCTCCGCGTCGTCGATGCGTATCGCGAGCTCGTGGGGTGCGAACCCGCCGAACACGACCGAGTGCACCGCGCCGAGACGGGCGCACGCGAGCATCGCAATGACCGCCTCGGGGATCATCGGCATGTAGATGACGACGCGGTCGCCCTTCTCCACCCCGAAGCCGCGCAGCGCACCCGCGAACGCCGCCACCTTCTCCAGCAGGTCGGCGTAGCTGAACCGCTGCTTGGTGTCGGTGACCGGGCTGTCGTAGATCAGCGCGGTTCGCTCGGCGTGCCCTGCGACGACGTGCCGGTCCAGTGCGTTGAAGCAGGTGTTCAAGGTGGCGTCGGGGAACCACCTGTAGAACGGCTTGCGTGAGTCGTCGAGGACCTGTCCGGGCTTGCGGATCCAGTCCACCAGTCGCGCCTGCTCGGCCCAGTACGCCTCGGGGTCGGTGATGCTGCGGTCGTACTCCTCGCGATATCCCATGGGCCCATCTTGCTGAACGCGGGCTTTCCGGACCAGCGTTCAGCCGGACTCGGCGACCAAGCGGCGGTATCGGGCGACCAGCGGTTCCGCGCCTCGACCAGGAAAACCCGTTGCCGACGGCCCGTCCGCCCAGGCATGGTGGGCTCACCGAGGTGACATCCGCGTCGCCGTGACGAGAGGAGCGTGACATGACCATCGCTGTCCTTGGCGTGTCCGACGCCCACCGTTCCTCTCACTCATGGAGCAGACCTACCGATGTCCCACGACGTCAACATCGCGGACCAGGAGTCCGCTGACCTCGACCGGCCCGAGCGGGCCCGTGCGGTCGACACCGAGATCGACCCCTTCTTCGTCTTCGACTTCCGCGCGCTCGACGACCCCGACGACCCCGACGCGGGCGACGGTGTCCGCCGCTGGAGCACCTACTGGGACGTCGAGCGTCTTTGCCGCGGCCCCGAGCCGGTTCCCGACTGGGTGGTCACCGACCGGGCCGCGGTCGACACCGAGCTCGGGATCCTGAAGACCGGCAAGGAGGCCGACGTCTTCGTCCTCGAGCGAGGCGTGCCCTCCTCCGAGGGATCGGCGCCCTCGACCCTCATGGCCGCCAAGAGGTACCGGTCCGAGGAGCACAAGACCTTCCACCGCAGCGCCGCCTACACGGAAGGCAGGCGAACCCGCAACAGCCGCGACATGCGCGCGCTCGCCAAGAGAACCGCGCACGGACGCGCGGTGGCGGCAGGGCAGTGGGCGTGGGCCGAGTGGGAGGCGATGAAGCGGTTCTGGTCGCTCGGCGTGCCGGTGCCCTACCCCGTCCAGATCGACGGCACCGAGATCCTGATGGAGCTCGTCACCGTGGACGACGAGGTCGCCCCCCGTCTGGCACAGACCCGCCCGGAGCGTGGGCTGCTGGTCTCCTACTTCGAGCAGCTGCGTGAGGCCATGGCCGTCCTCGCGGCGGAGGGCGTCGCGCACGGTGACCTCTCGGCGTACAACGTCCTCGCGGCCGGGGACCGGCTGGTGATCATCGACCTGCCACAGGCGGTCGACATCGTCGCCAACCCAGCCGGGACCGACTTCCTCATGCGCGACTGCCACAACATGAGCACGTGGTTCAACGCTCGCGGGCTCGAGGTCGACGAGCACGCCCTCTTCGCCGAGCTCCTCGCCGTCGCCTTCTGACGACTTCGCCCCTCCCGCGCCGGCCCGACGACGGCGGGCCGGCCGGGGAGGGTGTCGGCTAGGTTCGGCGCGTGAGAGAGCAGCGCGGAAGCACGGTCGAGGTCGAGAGCCTCGAGGAGTTCGACGATCGCGTCGCGGCGGGGGCCGCCTCGATGTACGGGTGGCACCTTCAGGCGGTCGACCTCCGTGAGCGTGGTCCGGTCCTGCGCTCGCTCGACCCCAGCGGCGCGCTCTTCCTCGGCTGCACTCTCGAGCCCGCGGACGAGGAGAGCCTCCGCGCCCGCAGCGCCCTGGTCTTCCCGGTGGTCCCGCACGTACCGTTCGACGCCTACCGGGCCGCGCTCTACACCCCCCACGAGCTCTACGCCGGCCTCGCGACCTCCTACGAGAAGACTCCCGACGCGCAGATCTACGCCTGGTCCCAGCAGGAGCCGACAGTCGACGTCACGCTGGCGCAGGCACTCCACGACCACGCGGTCGACAACGCCCTGCGGGGCATGGTCCGCGGACACAGCCTCGTCGGGGTGATGGGCGGACACTCCCTGCCCAGGGGCAGCCGGGCGTACGCCGATGCGGCCCACCTCGCACGTGGGCTGGCGTCGACCGGACTCACCGTGGCCACGGGAGGAGGTCCCGGCGCGATGGAGGCCGCCAACCTCGGGGCCTACCTCGTCGGCCGCACGAGCACAGAGCTCGACGAGGCGCTCGGCATGCTTGCTTCCGCGCCGGGGTTCACACCCTCGGTCCAGCGCTGGGCGGGCGCCGCGTTCGACGTGCTCGCCCGGTGGCCCGAAGGCACGCGCTCACTCGGGATTCCCACCTGGCACTACGGCCACGAGCCGCCGAACCCCTTCGCCACCGACATCGCCAAGTACTTCAAGAACGCGATCCGCGAGGACATCCTGCTCCACCTCGCAGCAGCCGGGATCGTGTTCCTTCCCGGCGCGGCCGGGACCGTCCAGGAGGTCTTCCAGGACGCGTGTGAGAACTACTACGCAGACCCCTCCTCGGTCGCGCCAATGGTGCTCGTGGGCCGTGAGTACTGGACCGAGGTGCTTCCGGCGTGGCCGCTGCTGTCCGCACTCGCCAAGGGCCGCGCCATGGAGCCCTTCGTGCACCTGGTCGACCGAGTCGAGGACGTTCCCGCGTTGCTGAGCCGCTGACCGGCCAGGGCTCGTGACTTACCGCCTCCGGTAGGCCGCGACAGGGAAGACCGGGTCCCCGGCGGTGACCGAGCCCCACTTGCTCCGTGCCCTGAACGAGTCCTGCCCGACGAGGTGCAGTCCCCGCCTACCCAGCACCGCGGCGACCCGGTCGGCGGCGTCGGCCCCGGTACGCCGGACGCGGCGGTGAGCGAGGTCCTTGTCGACTGTGGTCACCACGTGACCGCCGGGCCGAACCACACGGGCCGCCTCCGCGAGCACGGTGTCGGCCACCCTGATCGGCAGCAGGTGCAGCAGCCACACCATGACCACGAGGTCGACCGACTCGTCGCGCATGGGCAGGCGGTCGGCCGAGGCCACGAGTGCGCGTCCGGGCAGCCGGTCCACGGCCAGCCCCAGCATGCCCGGCGACAGGTCCGCCACCACGACGTCGAACCCGAGCTCGGCCAGCTCCGCGGAGACGATGCCCGTCCCTCCCGCCACGTCGAGCGCTGTGCCACCGGGGGGCACGAGCGCCGTGACCGCCTCGGCAGCGGCCCGTGCCCGGTCGGTGCCGCCCCGGGTCTCGTCGTACACCTCTGCCTCGGCGTCGTAGTTGGCCGTGTGCTCGGGGTTCACACCCCCGAGCCTAGGACGCGGCGTGACCCGGCGCGGGCCTCGTCGGTGCTGTGGCATGAGTCTCACCCGACGTGACCTGCTCCGGGCCGGGGATCCGCGGAGTCCCGCAAACGTCGAGCCAGCTCGTCGCGGCACCCCCGACGCTGAGGCGATAGAAGACCTCAGGCCTCGGTCGCGGCGAGCTGGCCACAGGCCCCGTCGATCTCCTGGCCGCGGGTGTCGCGGACGGTCGTCGGGATGCCCTTGGCCTCGAGCCGCCGGACGAACTCCCGCTCGACCTCGGGGCGCGAGGCCGTCCACTTCGAGCCCGGGGTGGGGTTAAGGGGGATCAGGTTGACGTGCACCCAGCCCCAGTCGCCGTAGGAGTTGAGCACGTCGCCGAGGAGGTCCGCGCGCCAACCCTGGTCGTTGATGTCGCACATCATGGCGTACTCGATCGAGACCCGTCGCTTGGTGACCTTGGCGTAGTTCCACGCCGCCTCGACCGCCTCGTGAACGGTCCAGCGGGTGTTGATCGGCACCAGCTCGTTGCGCAGCTCGTCGTCCGGTGCGTGCAACGACAGGGCAAGGGTGACGGGGATGCCCTCCTCGGCGAGCTGGCGCATGCGTGGGGCGAGGCCCACGGTCGACACGGTGATGCCCCGCGCGGACATGCCGAGCCCGTCAGGCGCCGGGTCGGTGAGGCGACGTACCGCCCCCATGACCGCCTTGTAGTTGGCCAGCGGCTCCCCCATGCCCATGAACACCACGTTCGACACCCGTCCCGGGCCGCCGGGTACCTCACCGCGGGCGAGAGCCCGGGCACCGGCCACGACCTGCTCGACGATCTCGGCGGTCGACATGTTGCGCTGAAGCCCGCCCTGGCCCGTCGCGCAGAATGGACAGGCCATGCCGCACCCGGCCTGGGAGGAGACACACATCGTCGCCCGGTCGGGGTAGCGCATGAGCACGGACTCCACGAGCGCGCCGTCGAAGAGCTTCCACAGCGTCTTCTGCGTCGTGCCCTTGTCGGCCTGCATGGTGCGCAGCGGAGTCATCAGCTCCGGCAGCAGCGACTCGACCATGGCCTCACGGTCGGCGGCCGGAAGGTCGGTCATCTGCGACGGGTCGTCGACCAGGCGGGAGAAGTAGTGCGTGGAGAGCTGCTTGGCGCGGAAGCCCGGCAGGCCGAGCGAGGCGACGAGCTCCTTGCGTTCGGCGGCGGAGAGGTCGGCGAGGTGGCGCGGCGGCTTCTTGCGCCCGCGGGGCTCGTCGAAGACGAGGGGAAGGGACTTGAGGGGCTCATCAGACATAGCCCGTCCAGTGTCCCACCCCGGTGGCAACGGGCCGAATCGTCAGGCGTGGGGACCCGCAACGTCGTGTATGACGTGGCTCGCGACCCAGGCGATGTCGGACGCGGCCTGCGCCGGAGCCTTCGCCGGCTGCATGACGTGACTGAGCACGAGTCGGATGATCGCGTCGACCGCTGTGCTCAGCTCGGCTCCGTCGAGCCCCGTCTCGAACCCCTGCTCCTCGAGCGACTCGAGAACCACCGCACGCGCACCCTCGATGAGCCCCTGGGACTGGGTCGTGAGCAGGGGCAGCAGGTCGCTGCCGCCCGTGTGAGCGGACTCGAGGATCGCCTTGAGCAGAGGGTTCGCGGCTGCCGCCTCGAGCGCGCCCTCGCAGGCGCTGCGCAGGGCATCGACGAGCTCGGTCTCGGCTGCCATGCGACCTCGCACGATCTCCAGGAACCGGTCGAGCTCACGCATCACGAGCGCCTCGGCGAGACGGGGCTTGGAACCGAGCTCGTTGTAGACGGTCTGCCGGCTGACCCCGACCTCGTCGGCGAGCTTGGCCATGGTGACCGTGCCCCAGCCCTCCGAGGCGGTGATGGACGCTGCTGCGTCGAGCAGACGGTCCCGCAGCAGGTTGCGGACCGAGTCACGAAAGGTCGAGGGCGCGTCGACGGTCATGGCACCAGGCTAGCCGCCGCGACCGGGGGCAGGCGGCCACAGCCGGTCGGACCGTGACGGACCTCGCACTCCCCGACCGCGGGGCTCATCGCCTCCGACCTGCCGTCTCGTCGAGCGGCTTCACGCGGCTGGATGCTCCGGAGCTTCCTCCGCGGCGGCCAGAGCGGCCAGCCGTTGCAGGTCTCCGGTCAGGGCCTCCCGGCGGTCACGGTGCGCCTTGACGAAGGTGCCGTAGAACCGGTCGATGCCCGGGGCGGCGTGAACCACGTCGTAGGTCTGCACGATCCTCGTGCCACCCTCGACGGGCTCGAGGACGACGCGCCACTCGGTGCGGTCCCCGAGGCCCAGCAGCCCCCCGGTGATCCAGACGAGCTCCCTCGGCCGGTCGACGACGGTGAAGGCGCAGGTCCGCGACCAGCGGATGATGCCGGACCTGTTCCTGCCACGGAACCGCGCCCCCAGGGCCGCCCTGTCACAACCGCCGACCCAGCGAGCACCGATGCACTCGTGGCTCCACTCCCCGACCCGGGCCACGTCGGCGACGATCCGCCAGACAGCCTCCGCCGAGGCGCTGCTCACGGCTTCGGCCCGACTGTGACGCGCGATCGTGTGCATCAGCCCCGCCCCTCCATTCGCGCGAGGTCCAAGGAGGGTAGGTCCGCCGCGGGGCCGCTGCCCCAGAGCACGGCCTTCCTTCGCCGGTAGGCGGGCGCGAAGCCGTGCAGCAGGACGAACCGCGGCACCGCTGGCACGACGCCCAGCATCACCTCCCGACCCTCGGACGTGAGCCCGTCGAGGATCCAGTGCCCCTCCGCACCGAGCTCCATGAACCCTTTCGGCTTCACGAAGTGCTCCTGCTCGACGGCGTGGTACTCCTCATCGGTGAGGGTGGTGGCGACCACGGGCATCATCTCCCGCTCCTCGCGCTCGAGGTGCGGAAGCAGGACGGCGCGCAGCTCGGTGAGGGCCTCGAGGAACCGCTCGCGTGCCGACGGGTCGTCCCGGTAGGCGCGAGCCGCGGCCTCCATCGCCGTGATCGCCGGCGCGATACGTCTGTGGTCCTCGTCCATCCTGTCGAGCAGGTCTCCCGCCGCCGGGTTCTTGCTGCGCACCAGCGGCCAGAGGCCGACATCCTCACCGGTGTGGTGCACGTGCAGGAAGTGCATCATCCAGAGCATGTGGGAGGCGACGGCCCGGCGGCGCTTCTCATCCGGGTGCGGCGAGGCACTCGCCACCATGCGGGTTCGTTCCAGGTCGCGGCGCAGGGCACTGTGGACGATCCCCATGCTGCGTATGTCGGCGGGCTCATGCACTCCTGTGCTCATGGCCCTCTCCTTTCACTGCTGCAGGTCGAAGAGGCGGACCAGGACGCCGGTCAGCCACTCCTCGTACTTCGCAGGGCTCCAGCCGGTGCTGTCGGTCAGGAGCTCGTACACCTCGTCGCTGACCACGGCCGAGAGGCCCTCGGCCTCCGTCGCGTCCGCTTCGCGACCGGTCAACATCGACACAGCGGCGCGGACGGTCAGCCGCTGACGCTCCCGGGCATCCTCGAGGCGGGCCGCCAGGCCCGGTTCCGCCGCAGCCGCCTCCCGCAGCGCACGCTGCAGGCCGGCGGTGCGTCCGTTGACCGCCGTCGCCAGTCGTGCGGCGGCGGCGGCGCGCTGGACCTGGCTCCCATGTCCGAGTGCGGTGAACTCAGGACGGTCCATCAGGGAGACCGGCTCGTCGTCGCCGACCACCGCTACGTCGAGGACCTGCTCGAGCAGCTGGGACTTCGAGCCGAAGTTGGCGTACACCGTCTCGACCGAGACGCCGGCCGCCGACGCGATCTCGCGCATGCCCACCGTCCAGCCCCGCCCCGAGAACAGTCTCGAGGCCGCGTCCAGGACAGCTCGCCTGGTGCCCTCGGCCTGGCGTCGCCGCAGCGTCGAGTCATACTGCCTCGGTGACCGGGTGGCGTCCGCGCTCATTCCCCCATCGTGGAACCAGCCTGCTTTGATTACAAGCGTGTTCTAGTCAACTCGGCGAACAGCTCCGCACGCATCCACTGTCCTTGCGCGGACCGGCGTCTAGGAGACCGGGACGAGGTAGAACAGCAGCAGCCAGGTCGGCGCGACCGTGGCCAACAGGGAGTCCAGGCGGTCCATGAGACCGCCGTGACCCGGGATGATCGCCGACATGTCCTTGATGCCGAGGTCGCGCTTGATCACCGACTCCGACAAGTCACCGAGCGTGGCCATGACGACCGCCACCAGACCGAGGAGCACCCCGACCCACCAGTCACCGTCGAGGAGGTAGACAACGCTCGCCCATCCGGCGGCGACGCAGAAGATCGCGGAGCCGGCAAAGCCCTCCCACGACTTCTTCGGCGAGATCACCGGCGCCATCGGGTGCTTGCCGGCGAGGACCCCCACGAAGTAGCCCCCGATGTCGGAGGCGATGGTGACCAGGATGAAGGTGAGCACGCGCAGCGGACCGTCGTCCGGCTTGAGCAGCAGGACGACGAACCCGGCGAGGAAGGGCACGTAGACGGCGGTGAACACACCGGCCGTGGTGTCCCGGACGAAGCCCTCGACTCCCCCGCGCAATCGCCACAGCATCGACCCGAGCGCCGTGACCGCCAGTGCGGTGACCAGGGCGGGGGCCCCTCCGACGTACGCACCGACGAGCATCACGACGGACCCGACCAACAACGGCTCGAAGGGCAGCATGATGCCCTTCTCGCCGAGCGCCTGCTTCAGCTCCCAGACGCCGAGCAGGATCGCTGCGGTCACGAGGACGACGAATGCGGGCTTCCAGAAGAACAGGGAGCCGCCGATGAGGGCCAGCAGCACGATCGCCGAACCGATCGCGGCAGGAAGGTTGCGTCCGGCGCGTCCGGTCGGGGCCGGCGCGCCCGACGGTGTCTCGGACGTGGTCATGAAGTGGCGGCGCTCAGACCTCGAGCAGCTCGGCTTCCTTGTGCTTGAGCAGCTCGTCGATGGCGTCGGTGTGCTTCTTGGTCAGGCCGTCGAGACGCTTCTCCGCACCCGTGACGTCGTCCTTGCCGACCTCGCCCTCCTTCTCCATCTTGTCGAGGGCATGCTTGGCGTGTCGCCGGATGTTGCGGATGGCGATCTTGCCGTCCTCCGCCTTGGTCTTGGCCATCTTGATGTACTCCTTGCGCCGCTCCTCGGTGAGCTCGGGGAGCACGATGCGCAGGGTCTTGCCGTCGTTGGTGGGGTTCACACCGAGGTCGGAGTCCCGGATCGCCCTCTCGATCGCGGCCATCGCACCCATGTCGTAGGGCGCCACGATGACCACGCGAGCCTCGGGGACGGTGAAGGAGGCGAGCTGCTGGAGCGGCGTGGGCGTGCCGTAGTAGTCGGCGGTGATCTTGGCGAACATCGACGGGTGGGCCCGGCCGGTGCGGATCGCCGCGAAGTCCTCCCGGGTGACCTCCACGGCCTTGTCCATCTTCTGGCCGGCCTCGTTGAGGGTGTCGTTGATCACCGCTGCTCCTTGTACTCGTCGAATCGATAGGTCGGGCGAGGCTCCTGGTGGCGGGACGCCCCGCAGGCCCTCGGGTGCCCTCAGACAGTCCGGGAGACCGTCGTGCCGATCTTCTCACCTGCCACGACGCGGGCGATGTTGCCCTCCTCGGACAGGTTGAACATGATCATGCTGATGTCGTTGTCCCGGCTGAGGCTCACCGAGGTGGCGTCGGCGACCTTCAGACCGCGGGCGAGGAACTCGTCGTAGGTCAGCGCGTCGAACTTCACGGCGTCGCTGTGGACGTGAGGGTCGGCGTCGTAGACACCGTCCACGCCCTGCTTGCCCATCAAGATCACCTCGGCGCCGATCTCGAGCGCGCGCTGCGCGGCGACCGTGTCGGTCGAGAAGTACGGCATGCCGGCGCCGGCGCCGAAGATGACAACCCGCCCCTTCTCGAGGTGCCGGATGGCACGCCGCGGGATGTAGGGCTCGGCGACCTGGCCCATCGTGATGGCGGTCTGGACCCGGGTCTCGACGCCCTGCTTCTCGAGGAAGTCCTGGAGTGCGAGGCAGTTCATGACCGTGCCGAGCATGCCCATGTAGTCGGCACGCGCGCGCTCCATGCCCCGCTGCTGGAGCTCGGCGCCCCGGAAGAAGTTGCCGCCGCCCACGACGATCGCCACCTGGACGCCGTGCTTGACGACGTCGGCGACCTCCCGCGCGATCGAGTTGATGACGTCGAGGTCGAGGCCGACCTTTCCGCCGCCGAAGACCTCACCGGAGAGCTTGAGAAGCACCCGCTTGTACGCCGTCACACCGTTCTCCTTCGCGAGCGGTCCCGTGCTGGTGACAGACGAGGAGGCCGGTCCTTCGAGGGCTGTGCTGGGCTCCACGGACCGGCCTCCTGACGTCTTGTCGCTTCGGGTGAACCCTAGTTGATCAGGCCCCGACCTCGAAGCGGGCGAAACGCTTGACGCTCACCCCGGCCTCGTCGAGAACGGCCTTCACCGTCTTCTTGCTCTCCTGGACCGACGGCTGGTCGAGGAGTGCGACCTCCTTGAAGAAGCCGTTGAGGCGACCCTCGGTGATCTTGGCGATCGCCTGCTCGGGCTTGCCCTCCTCACGAGCGGTGGCCTCGGCGATCTCGCGCTCCTTGGCCACGACGTCCGCGGGGACCTCGTCGCGGGAGACGTACTGCGGACGCATCGCGGCGATCTGCATCGCGGCACCACGCGCGGCCTCCTCGTTGTCGCCGTCGTACTCGACGAGCACGCCCACGGCAGGCGGGAGGTCGGCGGCGCGACGGTGCATGTAGGTGGCGACGGGGCCCTCGAAGACCGCGACGCGACCGAGCTGGATCTTCTCGCCGATCTTGACCGCAAGGCCCTCGACCGTCTCGCCCACGGTGGAGTCACCGAGCTTGACCGCCTTGAGCGCCTCGGTGTCGCCGACCTTCGCCTCGTCGGCCGCCTGCGCCACCTGCTGGGCGACGGCGACGAAGTCGTCGCTCTTGGCGACGAAGTCGGTCTCGCAGTTGAGCTCGACGAGCGCCGCGCCGGCGGTCGCGACCAGGCCGGCGGAGGCGGTGCGCTCGGCGCCGCGCTTGGCCGCCTTGGCGGTGCCCCTCACGCGGAGGATCTCGACGGCCTTGTCGAAGTCGCCGCCGGCCTCCTCGAGGGCCTTCTTGCTGTCCATCATGCCCGCGCTGGTGAGGTCGCGGAGCCGCTTGACGTCTGCGGCGGAAATGTTCGCCATGAGTCTGTTTCGTCCCTCGGTTCGTGGGTGGGTCTGTGTCCGGGTGGGTGCGACGGCCTCGGGTGTGGCCGCGGGCGGAGGGTGGGTGGGTACGACGCTCAGCGGGTCGTCGTACCCACCCTCACCTGCGCTGGGTCAGGCCTTCTCGCCCTCGGTGTCGCCGCTGACGGGGGCGTCGCCGGGGGCAGCTGCCTCGGTGTCGCGGCTGACGGGGGCGTCGCTGGGGGCTGCGGCCTCGGTGGCCTCGGACGAGGCACCGGTCGCCTCGGCGGCGGGGGTCTCCTCGGTCTTGGCGTCGCCGCCGGTGGCCTGGACCGCAGCCTTGTCGGCATCGCCCTGGAGGAGCTCACGCTCCCACTCGGCCAGCGGCTCCTCGGCACCGAGCTCGGCACCGGTCGCGGCCTCGCCGGACTTCGCGCCGGAGCGGGCCATGAGACCGTCGGCGACGGCGTCGGCGACCACGCGGGTCAGCAGCGAGACGGCGCGGATCGCGTCGTCGTTGCCCGGGATCGGGTAGTCGACCTCGTCGGGATCGCAGTTGGTGTCCAGGATGCCGATGATCGGGATCCGAAGCTTGCGGGCCTCCTCGACGGCGAGGTGCTCCTTCTTGGTGTCGACGATCCACACCGCGGACGGGGTGCGGGTCATGTCGCGGATGCCGCCGAGGGTCTTGTCGAGCTTCACCTGCTCGCGCTTCATGTGCAGCAGCTCCTTCTTGGTGCGGCCGCTGCCCGCGACGTCGTCGAAGTCGATCTCGTCGAGCTCCTTGAGACGGTTGATGCGCTGGTGCACCGTCTGGAAGTTGGTGAGCATGCCTCCGAGCCAACGCTGGTTGACGTAGGGCATGCCGACCCGGGTCGCCTGCTCGGCGATCGCTTCCTGGGCCTGCTTCTTGGTGCCCACGAACATCACAGTCCCGCCCTTGGCGACGGTGTCCTTGATGAACTGGTAGCTGCGGTCGATGTAGGCCAGCGACTGCTGCAGGTCGATGATGTAGATGCCGTTGCGCTCGGTCATGATGAAGCGCTTCATCTTCGGGTTCCAACGGCGGGTCTGGTGCCCGAAGTGGACGCCGCTCTCGAGGAGCTGGCGCATGGTGACGACGGCCATGCCGATCGTTCCTCCTGGTCCTCTGACCCCCCGCGCGGGGCGCGGGCACGCGTGGACCTCACGGTCACCGCGTGCCCCGACTCGCGCGAGCGGGTCTCTCTCAGTTGTCGCAGGGAGACGGGTGTCTCCTGCCCTGACGCCCGGCGCGACCCCACCCCGATGGTCTGGGCCGACGAGGACTGACGGGGACGACGCCCGTGGGTGAACCGGCGAGCCGGCTCGGTCACGGAATCGAGCGTGCGAAGTACAACCAGTGCCGTTCGCACGGGTTGCCACCGGCCAGTCTAGACGAGGTCAAGCCGACGGGGCGAATCGAGAGAGCCGCCCGCCGTCCACAGGGGCATCTTGGTCGGGCGCCTTCCACAACGCATCCAGCAGGTCACCGGCCGGGCACGGCCCGGGCAGATGCTCTCAGACATGCCCAACGCTGTCGTGCACCTGCTCTCCGCGCTCCTCTCCGCGCCGCTCGTCCTCGCCGGTCCCCCGGCCCAGGTCTTCGCGGGCCCGGAGCCGCAGGCACGACCCCCGGCAGCCTCGCCGGAGGCGCCGGGGGCGGGGGCGCCGGAGGCGTCGGCAGCTCCGGCGCCCCGGTCCCCCCTCGACCGCTCCGCTCGACATCGCCACACCCCGGGCGCCGCCGTCTGGCCTCTCGAGCCCCGGCCCGCTCTCGCGCGAGGCTTCGAGCCGCCTGTCACGAAGTACGCCGCGGGCCATCGGGGCGTGGACCTCGTGGGGTCCTCGGGCCAGACGGTCCGTGCCGCCGTGGCCGGGCGGGTGACCTTCGCGGGCAGGCTGGCCGGGCGGGGCGTGGTGGTGGTCAGCCACGGGTCGACCCGCACGACCTACGAGCCGGTCCTTGCCGCGACCCGCGTGGGGACGCTCGTCGCGGCCGGAGACGAGCTCGGGGCCCTCGAGACTTTCGGCAGCCACTGCGCGCCCGCGTCCTGCCTGCACTGGGGACTCATCGAGGGCGACACCTACCTCGACCCGCTTTCCCTGGTCGGCGCCGGGCCGGCCCGCCTCCTCCCCCTTCTCGGGACACGGACCGGAACTACCCGCGACGAGCGGCCCGTAGAACGCATCCGGCTCGGCGCGTGCCCGTCGTCTGAGGTCAGAGCTCGATCCAGTACCGGCGCTTGGGCCCGCTGTCTGTCTCACGGACGTCCTCCAGCCTCCCGCCGTTGGCCTCGATAGTCCGCGCCGACGCGACGTTGCCGTCGTCGCAGGTGGCCAGCACCCGGTCGAGACCCAGCGAGTGTGCCCGCGGGTGGACGGCCCCGTGCGCCCACCGCGCCAGGCCCGGTCGCCGGGCCGACGGCCGGATGCCGAAGCCGACGTGCCCGCCGACCTCGCCCAGGAAGTCGTCCAGGTCGTGGCGCAGGGCGATCGCACCCGAGGTAGGTGTCGCCCTGCACGATCCACCAGTAGGTGGCGTGCACCTTGCCGTGCTCAGGAGGGACCGAGGTGTCGGACTCACGCCGGAGCCGGGAGAGCCACCTCGAGAACTCTTCCGGTGAGTCCACGTCGAGATCCTCGGCGAGCCAGAGACCCGGCACCGGCCTGGTGCTCCCCTCGACCCCACTCGTCCCGGGACTCGAGCCACGAGGCGTGGAGCCGTTTGGTGGGGTCGATGAGCGCGGGCTCGGAGTCGGCGGTGGCGTGGGGCATCCGGGCCATTGTGCCGCACGGGTCAGGCGCGCGGGTGCGCCTGACGGTAGGCCTGGCGCAAGCGGTCGGTGGTCACGTGCGTGTAGATCTGAGTGGTCGCGAGAGAGGCGTGCCCGAGCAGCTCCTGCACGGTGCGGAGGTCCGCCCCTCCCTCCAGCAGGTGTGTCGCGGCGGTGTGCCTGAGTCCGTGGGGCCCCAGGTCGGGCGCCCCGGGCACGTCTGCGAGCCGGGCATGCACCATCGTGCGCACCGCTCGCTGGTCGATGCGGCGGCCGCGGACCCCGAGGAACAGCGCAGGGCCGGACCCGTCGACGGCCAGCTGGGGCCGGCCCGAGGAGAGCCACCGGTCGAGTGCCTTCTCGGCGGGGCGACCGAACGGCACGGTCCGCTCCTTGCGTCCCTTGCCGAGGACGCGGACCACCCGCCGCTCATGGTCGACGTCGCCCACGTCGAGTCCGCACAGCTCCCCGACGCGGACGCCCGTGGCGTACAGCACCTCGAGGATCGCCACGTCGCGTGCCCCCACCGCGCTGCCGTCGTCGGCACGGGCGGCCGCGGCCTCGAGGAGCTCGCGCGCCTCGTCCCGACGCAGCGCCGAGGGCAGCGTCCGGTGCGCCTTGGGTGACCCGAGGAGGGCCCCTGCGTCGGTCTCGGAGAGGCCGGTCCGCTGTGCCCAGGTGCTGAAGACCCGCACCGCGGTCGCCCGGCGAGCCATGGTGGTGCGGGCCCGGCCCAGCGTCTGCTGCTTGGCCAGCCAGCTGCGAAGGGTGCGTACGTCAAGGCTGCCGAGGTCGGTGTGACCGAGAGCGGCGGCGTGCTCGAGCATGCCCGAGATGTCGCCGACATAGGCACGGACTGTGTGCGGGGTCAGGTCCCGCTCGGACACCAGGTGCCGTTCATAGGCGGCAAGGGCAGCAGCCATCGGCTCGGGCAGGACGGCCTCTCCTCCTGCCTCCGCCGCCTCGGCCTGCTCGGACGTCACGGGTCGAGGCTACGCGGCGAAGCCCTCCGCTCCTGGCTCCCGGACCGTTCAGGTGGGCGTGTCCCGCCCCGCCTTCCGCCATCCGGCCGAGGTGAGCTCGACCAGGCCGAGGCCGTGGAGCCGGTCCAGGACGCCCGCCGCGTCACCTGGGGCCACGGCTGCGATCCGGGCGATGGAGTCCACCGTGGCCGGCCTCAGCAGCGGGACGGCGTCGAGCACCTGGCTCTCACGGTCCCCGAGCCCGTCCGTGACGCGGGCCGGCGCACGAGGCTCCTCGCTCAGGAACTCCCCGCTCGGTGCGAGCAGCTCGAGCACGTCCTCGCCGCGGGTCACGAGCGCTGCCCCTCGACTGCGGATCAGCTCGTGCACCCCTTGGGACGGAGCGCTCGTCACCGGTCCGGGTACACCCATGAGGACCCGGTTCAGCCGGACCGCCCAGTTGGCGGTGTTCAGGGCACCACTGCGGACCGCGGCCTCGACCACGAGGGTGCCTGAGGCCAGGGCGGCGATCAGCCGGTTGCGGGAGAGGAACCGGACGCGGGTCGGGGAGCACCCGGGCGGGAGCTCGGAGACCAGGAGCCCCGTGTCGGCGACGTAGTCGAGGAGGTTGCGGTGCGCCGAGGGGTAGGCCCGGTCGACTCCGCAGGCGAGCACCGCAACGGTCATCCCCTTCGCAGCGAGGGCACCGCGATGAGCGGCCTGGTCGATCCCGAACGCCGCCCCCGACACCACGGTCACGCCCCGCTCGGCGACATGGGCCGCGAGGTCCGAGGAGACGCCCGCACCGTAGGTGGTGGCCGAGCGGGACCCGACCACCGCGACTGCGCTGCGGCAGACCTCGTCGAGCCGGTGCGTTCCCCGGACCCACAGGCCGAGCGGCGCGCCGCCGCGGTTCTGCAGTGGCTCGCACCCGGCGAGGTCTTCCAGGGCGAGCGGCCACTCGTCGTCCTCGGGACACACGAAGCGGATCCCCTGCGCCGCCGCCTGCTCGAGCTCCTGCTCCGGGTCGAGCCCCCGCAGGCGGGCGGCCACGTCGGTGTAGACACCCGACACGTCCTGCTCCTCCCGCAGGAGGTCGTAGACCCGGCCGGCCCCGAGGCGGTCCACGAGAACGCCCAGGCGCACGTCACCGGGCTCGCTCAGTCTGCTGAGGGCCGCTCGTGCCACACGCTCACTCACCCGGCTACCCCCTCGAGCGCGGCGAGCATCAGGGGCTCACCCGAGCGCAGCCGCAGCGCGGTGTCGACCTCGTCGATACCCGGCCGATCGGCTCCGCGGAGATCGGCGACCGACCATGCCAGCCGGTGCACCCGGGTGGCTCCACGACGGGTCAGCGCCCCGGCGTACACACGGTCGTCGACGAGGGCCTCCGCCGCGGCCGGCAGCGGCCACCGCTCGCGCAGGACCGGTCCGGGCACGGCGCTGTTGAGGCGCCATCCACTGCCGCGGTAGCGGGCCGCCTGCCGCTCCCTGGCGGCCGTGACCCGTGCCCGCACCGTCGCCGAGGTCTCCCGCCGCGCCAGGGGGTCGGTCTTCTCCCGACGGGTCAAAGGCTCCACGTGTCGGGTGATGTCGATGCGGTCGGCGATCGGACCGCTGATCTTGCGGCGGTACTCCCGCCGCCTCACCTCGGCGCAGTCGCAGCGGTTGTCGCGGTTGGTGGGGTGGTACTCCCCGCAGGGGCAGGGGTTGCAGGCCAGCACGAACATGGTCCGAGCGGGGAAGGTGGCGATCTCCTCGCCTCGGGCGATGGTCACCTCCCCGCTCTCGAGCGGTTCCCGCAGCCCCTCGATGATGCCGGTCTGGAACAGCGGGAACTCGTCGAGGAACAGCGCCCCCGAGTGTGCGCGGCTCACCTCACCTGGGTGGACCCGCCCACTGCCTCCGCCGAGGACGCTCGCCCTCGTGGCCGAGTGGTGCGGGGCGCGGAAGGGCGGGCGAGTGACCACTGCCTGGCCCGGAGGCAGGCACCCGGCCAGCGAGTGGATCGCGCTGAGCTCGAGGGCCTCCTCCAGGGTGAGGTCGGGGAGCAGGCCAGGGAGCCTCTCGGCCAGGGTGGTCTTGCCGGCTCCTTTGGGCCCGCTGAGCAGGAGGTGGTGACCGCCCGCCGCGGCGACCTCGAGGGCGTACTTCGGGTCGGCCATGCCCAGGACGTCGGAGAGGTCCACGTCGCTGATGCGGTCCTCACCCCGCCAGGTCAGCAGGGGACCCGGGGCGAGAGGCTGGACCGGCGGCGCGTCGGGGACCGGATCGCCGCGCAGCAGCGCCACGACCTGGGCGAGAGAGCGGGCGCCGAGCACGGTCGTGCCCGGGATCATCGCCGCCTCGTCGGCCTGGGGCTCCGGGACGACGGCGCAGGAGATGTCGTGCGCCGTGGCAGCCATCACCATCGGGAGCACGCCCGGCACCGCCCTCAGGCGCCCGTCCAGCGTCAGCTCCCCGACGAAGACGACCCCTGCGAGGGACTCCCGCGGGATCGTGCCGGCCGCTGCGAGGGTGGCGACGGCGATCGCCAAGTCGAAATGGGGACCCCGCTTGGGGAGGTCCGCCGGAGAGAGCAGGATCGTCACCCGCCGTGTCGACGGCCAGTTGAAACCACTGTTGGTTACCGCCGACCGGCACCGGTCCCGGGCCTCGCTGATCGAGGCGTCGGGCCGGCCGACGAGGGCCGTCTTCACCACGCCCTGGGAGACGTCGACCTGCACGTCGATCAGGTGCCCGCTCGCCCCTTGGAGGGTAATGGTGCGGGCGGTCGCGAAGCCCATCAGCCGACCCCGCGCACGTGGTCGACGGTGACCCCGCCGGTGGACGGGACGAGAACGCCGACGAGGTCGATGCGCACGTCGTGGGGATGCACCGCGTGGTCGGCGAGCCACCGGGCGGCCAGACGCCGCAGCCGTGCGGCCTTCTGCTCGGTCACCGCTTCGAGCGGGGAGCCGAAGGCCAGGGACGATCGCGTCTTCACCTCGCACACGACCAGGGCACGACCATCTCGGAGGACGAGGTCGATCTCTCCGAGCTCACACCTCCAGTTGCGGTCGAGCAGGACCATCCCCTGCTCGGTGAGATGGCGAGCGGCGAGCCCCTCGCCGTAAGCGCCGAGACCGGAGCGCTGTCGTGCAGTCGATGTCATAGGAACCTCCTGACGAAGAAGGCTCGCGGAAGGTCCCGCCTCACGCCGGGCGAGGACGCCGCCCTGGGGACGAAGGCCCTGTGGGCTCGCCTGGGGACAGGATCGGGCGAGACCCCAGCCTGGGGTCAGCGCGTCAGTAGCTGCCGACGCCGTCGACGTAGTCCTGGGAGTCGTCGCACTTGAGGCGCTGCGGAGGAACGTTCTCGACGCGCGCGGTGGCGGTCTGGCTGACGTGACCGTCGCCAGGAACCGGCAGGAACGGCAGCCCGATGTCGAGCGAGTCGAAGGAGACCGTGACGGTCACCAGCGAACCGACCACCGGTGCGGGCTGGGTCGCCCCACCGTCGGTGTGGTAGCGCCGGGTGACCTCGGGCGGTGTCGTACCCACCGAGGGGCTGCTTGCGAACTGCACGGCATGAGCCTGGGCGCACCCCCAGTCACTGCCCACGATGAGCATCCTGGCAGTCTCCCGGGCCGTGGCCGCAGCCGTGTGCAGCGACCAGAAGTGGTAGCCGTACTGGATGATGCCGAAGATCACGAGGAGGACGACCGGGAAGACCAGCCCGAACTCGAGCGCCGCGGCCCCCCGCTCCCCTCGGCTGCGTGCAATACGGTGCGCGAGGCTCCGGAGGAGACGGTGGGCGAGGTGCCGAGGACTGGGAGGGAGCATCACTTCACCAACTTCACGAGCTTGGGCCCGACCCCGACGTAATCGGTCGTGGGGCCGTTGTAGCTGTCGTCCACCAGGGGTAGCGAGGTCGGCTCGATCGTCATGAACCGCATCGCCCTCAGGGTCTGGCCGTCCTCGCTCATCAGAAGCCCGTGCTGGACGTCCTCCTGGGTGATCCCCAGCGAGGACATGAGGCTCTCGGCGGTGTCGAACAGCGTGTCGACGGTGTCGAACCCGGAGGGGGCGTCCTGGGTGACGAAGATCGGCCGGAAGGTCAGGATCGGGTAGTCGGCCCCCGGCGTAGGCATCAGCGGGTTGCTCATCACCGGCACCCACATGAACCGGTGAGAGCGGTAGATGTCGGTGGTGAGCGCGTTCTCCGGGGTGACCACGGGCAGGCCGTTGGTGACGTACGTGCTGAGGCCGAAGAACACGCGGTCGCGCAGGAGGTTCGGGTCGACGACGAAGGAGTCGAAGTCGTCGTCGTTGATCTGGACCCCTCGCACGGTGGCGGTGGGGCCCTCGCACGGGCGTTCGGCCGAGCACACGAGACGCCCGGCGACGCCGCCGCTGTCAGGCCGCAGGATGCCCTCGGTGAACGCGTTGGCGACGAACGCCTGGGTGTCCTGCATCCGGACGCAGTTCGGGGTCCCGGACGGGTTGGGGACGTCGAGCACGTGAGGCGCGGTCGCAGAGCACGTGAAGGCGCTGGTCGGGTCGGAGGCCAGGGCCAGGATCTCCGCTGCGGTGAGCCCCGGGACCGTGAGCGAGACTAGGTTGGGGTGGCCCGTCAGGGCATGGTCGATCCCGAGCTGGAGGTTGCGCTCGAGCGCGGTCCCGACATCTGCAACCCCTTCACGCGGGCTGTTGAGCAGGCGGCCGGTGCCGAGGTTGTCGGTGGCACCCGCCGCCAGGGTGACCTCGAGGGGCATCGGGTCGGACCAGAAGCGCTCGCCGCCGAGAAGACGTTCCACGCCGACCTTGACCTCCCAGGTGCCAGGTGACTGCATCACCTCGTCCGGGAGCACGCCTGTGACGACCGTCGTACCGGTCAACGGGTCGAGAACCGGCAGGTCCAAGGAGGCCGCCGCCACCGGGCTACCGGTGTCGGGGCCCTTGTGGAACACCACCACGACACTGGTGAGGAGCCCCCAGTCGGACCCGGTCAAGGTGAACGCGGCGGGCACGGCACCGGACACGACAGGGTCGGGGACGGTGTTCACCGAGGACAGCGCGGGCCGGTCGGCGGCGTCCGCGGTGAGGTGAGTGGCCGGCCAGGCGGTGGGTTCCGGCCCCGCGGCCGGGGTCAGCGGTCCGGCGGTGACGTAGTCGAGCGGCATGACGCCGGACACCGTGTCCCCGCCGCCCGGCAGGCTCCCGGCCACACTGAGCAGGGAGGGCAGCGACAGACCTATGGGCAGCAGGTCTCCCGGCGACCTGGCCTCGGCGATGGCCATCTTGCGTTGGGTGCTCCCGTCGACACCCGCGACCCGGCCGAACCCGTAGTCGATCCTGGCCTGGGGAGTGACGACCTTGACCTGGGTGGCCTTCGGGAAGGAGACGAACCCGTTCGCGAGCAGGTGCTGCGCGTAGGTGCTGATGCTCGCCGAGTCCGGCCGGGTCCCTGAAGGGCACCCGGGAATCTCGGGGTTGAGCTGACGCTGCCCCGGAAGGGTGTGGCAGGCGATGTAGTAGGCGACGTACCTCGCCACCCTCGACCGCGAGGCGTCGTCGACCGCGGGAAGGCTCTGTGCCGCGAGGAGCGCGGCCTTGTCGGCCTGGACCTGGAGCTGCCCTCGGCGGGCCCAGGTGCTGCCGAGGTCGACGACGAAGGCGGAGATCAGGAGCAGGACCACCGCGACCACCGCGGAGATGACGGCGATGGCCCCCCGCTCCTCACCGCGACGCCTGGTCGGCGCGGGCATGGCCCGCGTCATCACAGACAGCTCTCCGTGGACACGCTGACGTGCTCGAGCCGGCTGGTCGCCTCGGTGACCAGCGGACTCCCGCTCTCCTTGAGCGGCGGCACCGTGATGGAGACATCCACGAGGACGCCGACGGTCGGCACGATCTCGACGACCTCCACGCCTACCCAGCTGAGCTCGACCGGTCTGTCGAGGTTGGCGCTGTTGTTGACCACGGTCTGCTTGACCCGGTCCACGAGCTCGGCACACGTGAAGTGCCCGACGATCTGCGTCGGCGCCACGCGGGCGTTGTACGGCTCCACCGCCTGGGCCCGCCACAGTCGCTCGCCGAAGGTGAGAACTCCGACGAGGAGCGGTACGAGGATGAACGAGATCACCAGGGCCGCCTCGACGACGGCGGCGCCGCGCTGGGTCCGGCGATGGGCACGGAAGCGTGCAGGGGTGATGAACAAGTCGTCTCCTCCCAAAGACCGACTCACACCGGCCCCTCCCATAGGACCGGTCAGCAGAAGCCCCCGACTCACTGCTCAAGGAATCTGCGACGACGGGCCCGGAAAGCCTGCCGTGCGCCCGACCGGACCGACGGGCCGACCGAGCATTCGGGAAGTTACCCAGCTCTCAGCCGCCGGAAACAGCGGAAACGTAAAGAAATCAGTCCTTCGGCGGCTCGAGGTCGGACTCGCTGAGCTCCTCGACGTTGACGTCCTTGAAGGTCAGCACCTTGACGTTCTTCGCGAACCGAGCGGGTCGGTACATGTCCCAGACCCACGCGTCGGTCATCGACACCTCGAAGAACACGTCACCCGCCTCGGTGCGGGCCTTCACCTCCACCTGGTTGCACAAGTAGAAGCGACGGTCGGTCTCCACGACGTACTTGAAGATCCCGACCACGTCACGGTACTCGCGGTAGAGCTGGAGCTCCATCTCGGTCTCGTACTTCTCGAGATCCTCGGCGCTCATCGTGCTTCCTCCGCTTCCGGAACCGTCATCGGGTCCTCCCCCTGATCATTGTCACCGACTCCGGCGGCGCGTCGCACGTTGACGAACCGTCGCCGGTGCGCCGGGCACGGCCCGTGCTCGGCGAGGGCCGCGGTGTGCGTCTGGGTGACGTAGCCCTTGTGCGTGGCGAAGTCGTACTCCGGGTGGACCTCGTGGAGCTCGGCCATCATCTGGTCACGCGTCACCTTGGCGACCACCGACGCTGCCGCGATGCACGCCGCAACCCGGTCACCCTTCCACACCGCGAGGCCGGGGACCTCCAGGCCGTCCACGGGGAAGCCGTCGGTGAGGACGTACGACGGGCGTACGTCGAGCAGGGCGGTGCTGCGACGCAGGGCCTCGAGGTTCGCGACGTGCATGCCAAGCCGGTCGCACTCCTCGGCCTCGACCACGACCACCGACCAGGCGACGGCACGGCGTACCACCTCCTCGTAGCAGCGTTCCCGCGCTCTCGCCGTGAGTAGCTTGGAGTCCGCGAGCCCCGGGACCTCGCCGCGACGACCCTCGGGCAGGATCACCGCCGCGGCCACGAGCGGGCCGGCGCAGGCACCACGGCCGGCCTCGTCCACGCCCGCGATCGGGTCGAGCCCGGCACGCCTCAGCGCGCGCTCGTAGCCGTAGAGGCCTGCGTCGCGGCGGATCGTGAGGCCACGAGGCAGCACGGTCATGGCGCGGCGCCCACCGTCTCGAAGGTGACGGGCCGCTCGACGAGCGTGGCGTGGTCCCAGGGCCACACCACCAGGAAGACCTTGCCCACGACGTCGTCGACCGGGATGAAGCCGCCTCCGGGGTCGCCGAGGTGGACCCGCGAGTCCGCGGAGTTCGACCGGTTGTCGCCCTGGACCCACAGGTAGCCCTCGGCGACCTCGACGTCGAACTCGATGAGCGAGGGCTTCTCCCCCGCCGCGAGGTAGGAGCGCTCGTGCAGTGCCACCCCGTTGACGGTGATCCGCCCCTCCTCGTCACAGCAGACGACGCGGTCGCCCCCGACCCCGATCACCCGCTTCACGAGATGGCCGCCGGTCGGGAACAGGCCGAAGGTCTCGAGCCCGCGCGCGACGACGTTCTCGGCGGTGCGGATCTCACCCGGGCCGAGCCACCCGCCGGGGTCGGAGAACACCACGATGTCCCCCCGCTGAGGCGCACCGGACCAGTAGGAGACCTTCTGCACCAGGATCCGGTCGTCGAGGACGAGCGTGTCGTTCATCGAGCCCGAGGGGATGTAGAAGGCCTGCATGAAGAAGGCCTTGATCACGACCGCGAGAACGAGCGCGAGGCCGAGCAGGACGAGCATCTCCTGCCAGATCGGCAGCTGCCTGCTCTCCGTGGCCCTGGCGCCTGCTCGGGAAGCAGAAGACCGCGCCCCTCCAACGGGGTCGCGGTCCAGGTTCTGCGCGTCGTCGGTCACCCGGCGAGCCTAGCCAACGTCTCTCAGCCGGCGGGCGTGGTCTCGCGCTTCTCCTTGATCTTGGCGGCCTTGCCGCGGAGGTTGCGCAGGTAGTACAGCTTGGCGCGACGGACGTCGCCGCGGGTCACGACCTCGATCTTGTCGAAGATCGGGGAGTGCAGCGGGAAGGTGCGCTCCACGCCGACGCCGAAGGAGACCTTGCGGACCGTGAAGGTCCGTCCGACACCGGAGCCCTGCACGCGGATGCAGACACCCTGGAAGACCTGGATTCGCGAGCGGTTGCCCTCGACGACCTTGACGTGCACCTTGAGGGTGTCACCTGCGCGGAACTCGGGGATGTCGTCGCGCTTCACCGAAGCTGCGAGCGTGTCGATGGCGTTGGTCATGTCGTCTCCTCGTCGGCGCCACAGGTCACCCACGGTGATGTTCGTGCGTGGTTGTCGTCGGTCCTCGTGAGTCATCGAGCGGTGCGCCCCCTGTGGCAGGTGGACCGCCGGCTCGCGTCGCCTCGAGGCGTTCGCGCAGCCGTGATGCGCAGGACCGAAGGACAAGTCTGCCACAGCGCTCAGTCGGGCGCGAAATCCCCGAGCACCGTCCGGTCGCGTTCGTCGAGGACGTCCGCGGGCAGCCGCGCGATCAGGTCGGGCCGCCGCTCCGCCGTACGCCGAAGGGCCTGGTCGCGTCGCCACCGCGCGATCTGCCCGTGATGGCCGCTGAGGAGCACCTCAGGCACGTCGAGCCCGCGCCACCTCGGCGGCTTGGTGTACACCGGGTACTCCAGCAGCCCGTCGCCCCCGTGCGACTCCTCGGCGAGGGACTCCGGGTTGCCCATGAAACCGGGCAGCAGCCGCACGACGGCCTCGACCACCACCAGGGTCGCGACCTCGCCGCCGTTGAGGACGTAGTCCCCGATCGAGACCTCCCGGACGCGCATGCGCCCCCGATAGTGGTCCACCACCCGCTCGTCGATGCCCTCGTAGCGGCCGCAGGCGAACACCAGCCAGGGCTCGCGGCTGAGGTCCTCGGCCATCGACTGGGTCAGCCTCTCCCCCGACGGGGTCGGGACGAGCAGCAGTGGGTCCCCTGCAGCCGCTGCTGAGATCTCGTCGAGAGCCTCCCCCCACGGCTCGGGTTTCATGACCATGCCCGCTCCCCCGCCGTACGGGGTGTCGTCCACCGTGCGGTGGCGGTCGTGGGTCCACCGGCGAAGGTCGTGCACGTGCACCTCGAGCAACCCCGCCGCCTGGGCCTTCCCGGCCAGGGAGAGGCTCAGCGGGGAGAGGTAGTCGGGGAAGATGGAGACCGCGTCGATGCGCATGCTCAGGCGCCGCCTTCCTCGTCCTCCACTGCGGGTGCGAGCAGGCCCGGGGTGTCCATGACGACGACCCGACCGGTCGCGAGGTCGACCTCAGGCACGAGCTGGGCCACGAAGGGAACCAGAATCTCCCGACCATCCCCGGAGCGCACCGACAGGAGGTCCTGGGCGGGGCCGTGCACGACCTCGGTGACCTGCCCCACCGGCGCGCCGTCGGCGGTCACCACGGCCAGGCCCACGAGCTGGTGGTCGTAGTACTCCTCCGGGTCCTCCGGTGACTCGGCCGGGTCGACCTCCACCGCGAGCAGCAGGCCGCGCACCGCCTCGGCCTCGTCGCGGTCGCGGACCTCCTCGAACACGACGAGCAGTCGGGACTGGTGCCACCGCGTGCTGCGGACCGTCAGCGCACCCGGACGGCCGGGCCCGTGCGGCTCACCGCCCTGGGGAGCCTGGGTGCGGACGACCGCTCCCGGAGCGAACCTCCGGTCGGGCTCGTCCGTGCGGAGCTCGACGGAGACCTCGCCCCGGACGCCATGGGGCTTGCCGATCCGCCCGACCACGACCTCGGTGCCACTCATGCCCATCCCCTGCCCGTCGTACGAACCAATCTGTTGCCGCCCATGCTTGGGCGACTCCTCCGGAACGCACGAGTGGGGAGGCCCGCCGGCCTCCCCACTCGGTACGTCAGTGCTGTGACGCGCTCAGCGCCTGCGGTCCACATCCACGAAGTCCACGCGGACGCCGCCGCGTCCGGCCAGCGCACCCATCACGGTGCGGAGGGCGGTCGCGGTGCGTCCGCCCCGGCCGATCACCTTGCCCAGGTCCTCGGGATGCACACGCACCTCGAGAAGCGGGCCACGGCGCAGCTGCTTGTCGCGGACGTTGACGTCGTCAGGATGGTCGACGATGCCCCGGACGAGGTGCTCGAGCGCTTCGGTCAGCATCGTGATCAGGCCTTGTCCTCGGCCTGGGCCTCTGCGTCAGCGGCCTTGATCTCCTCGGCCTCGGCCTGCTCGGTGGCACCCTCGGGGGTCTCGACGGCCGGAGTCTCGGTTGCCTCCGGGGCCTCCTCCTTCGGGGATTCTGCCTTCTTCGACTTCTTGGTGACCGCCTCGGCCCTCGGCTCGCTCGCGGCCTCCTTCAGAGCCTCATTGAAGATCTCGGCCTTGTCACGCTTCGGCGCTGCGGTCTTCAGCGTGCCCTCGGCACCGGGCTCGCCCTTGAACTTCTGCCAGTCGCCGGTGACCTTGAGGAGGGCGGCGACGGCCTCGCTCGGCTGCGCGCCGACGCCGAGCCAGTACTGCGCCCGCTCGGACTCGACCTCGATCAGCGAGGGCTCCTCCTTGGGGTGGTACTTGCCGATCTCCTCGATGACCTTGCCGTCACGCTTCTTGCGGGAGTCGACGACGACGACACGGTAGTGCGGCGCACGGATCTTGCCCATGCGCTT
>DATHVS010000170.1:0-10838 GCA_035461195.1 Nocardioidaceae bacterium | reverse complement strand
GACTTGGCGGTCTCCACCTCGACGACGACGTCGTTGATCTTGACGGTGTCGCCGACCTTGACCTTCCAGGAGACGATCTCGGCCTCGGTCAGACCCTCACCGGGGTCGGGAAGCTTGTACTCAGGCATGGGTTGCTGTCTCTCCCGGGGTCAGTAGGCGAGTGAACGGTCGACGGCGTCGAGCACCCGGTCGAGGTCGGGGAGCCACTCCTCCTCGATCCGGCTCGGCGGGTAGGGCGTGTCGAACCCACCCACGCGCATCACCGGCGCCTCGAGGTTGTAGAAGCACTCCTCGGTGATCCGGGCGGCGATCTCCGAGCCCATGCCGAGGTTCACGTGCGCCTCGTGGGCGACGACCGCGCGGCCGGTCTTGCGGACCGAGGCCAGCACCGGCTCCATGTCCAGCGGTGAGAGCGTGCGCAGGTCGACGACCTCGATGCTCTTGCCCTCGCCAGCGGCGGCCTCCGCGCTCTGCATCGCGGTCTTGACCGTCGGGCCGTAGGCGAGCAGGGTCAGGTCGTTGCCCTCGCGAACGACGCGGGAGCTGAACAGCGGGTCGGCGTCGGCGAGCCCCAGCGACTCGTCGAGCTCGGCCTTGTCGGCGTGGTACTGCCGTTTCGGCTCGAGGAAGACGACCGGGTCGTCGCACGCGATGGCCTGCTGGATCATGAAGTAGCCGTCGACCGGGTTCGAGCAGGCCACGACCTTGAGACCCGGGGTGTGCGCAAACTGCGCCTCGGGGCTCTCGCTGTGGTGCTCGACCGCGCCGATGCCGCCGCCGAAGGGGATCCGGATGACGATGGGCATCTTGACCTTGCCCTGGCTGCGGAAGTGGAACTTCGCGACCTGGCTGACGATCTGGTCGTAGGCGGGGTAGACGAAGCCGTCGAACTGGATCTCGCACACCGGCCGGTAGCCGCGGAGCGCGAGACCGACCGCGGTGCCGAGGATGCCGGACTCCGCGAGCGGGGTGTCGATCACCCGGTCCTCACCGAAGTCCTTCTGGAGACCGTCGGTGATGCGGAAGACGCCGCCGAGCTTGCCGACGTCCTCACCCATGACGACGACCTTGGGGTCGTTCTCCATCGCGGCGCGAAGACCTGCGTTGAGGCCCTTCGCGAGAGTGATCTTGGCCATCAGTGCGCTCCCTCGAAAGACGCGAGGTAGGCCGCGTAGGCCTCCTTCTGGGCGGCGAGCTCAGGGGTCTGGTCGACGTACACGTGGTCGAAGACGCTGAGCGGGTCGGGCTCCGGCAGGGCCTTGCAGCCCTCGCGCAGGTGGTGACCGAGCTGCTCGGCCTCCTCCTCGACCTCCTCGAAGAACTGCTGGTCGACGAGTCCGTTGCGCGTGAGGTAGGCCCGCACGCGGGCGATCGGGTCCTTGAGCTTCCACGCCTCGACGTCGGAGGAGAGGCGGTAGCGGGTCGGGTCGTCGGTGGTGGTGTGTGCACCCATCCGGTAGGTGTAGGCCTCGATGAGGGTCGGGCCGCTGCCCTCGTGCGCCCGCTGGAGGGCGGCCTGGGTGACCGCGTAGCAGGCGAGCACGTCGTTGCCGTCGACGCGTACGCCGGGGAAGCCGAAGCCGCGTGCCCGCTGGTAGAGCGGGATGCGCGTCTGGCGCTCGATCGGCTCGGAGATCGCCCACTGGTTGTTCTGGCAGAAGAAGACGACCGGCGCGTTGTAGGAGGCGGCGAAGATGAACGACTCGTTGACGTCGCCCTGGCTGCTGGCCCCGTCACCGAAGTAGGCCACCACTGCGGCGTCACGCTCGGGGTCGCCGGTGCCGACCACGCCGTCGCGCTGCATCCCCATGGCGTAGCCGACGGCGTGCAGGGTCTGGGCGCCGATGACGATCGTGTAGAGCCCGAAGTTGTTCGCGTTCGGGTCCCAGCCGCCCTGGTCGACGCCGCGGAAGAGGCCGAGGAGACGCAGCGGGTCGAGGTCGCGGCACCAGGCCACGCCGTGCTCGCGGTAGGTCGGGAAGACGTAGTCCTGCGGCGCCAGCGCCCGGCCGGAGCCGATCTGCGCTGCCTCCTGGCCGAGGAGCTGGGCCCAGATGCCGAGCTCGCCGTGCCGCTGGAGCGCCGTGGCCTCCACGTCGATGCGCCGGGTCAGGACCATGTCGCGGTAGAAGCCCTTGATCGCCTCGTCGTCGAGGTCGAAGGAGAACTCCGGGTGCTCCACGCGCTCGCCCTCGGGGGTGAGCAGCTGCACCAGCTCAGGGCCGCCGTCTGCCGCGCTCGGGCCGAAGACCTCGCCGAGCCGCGAGCCGTACTCGCCGGCATCGCCCGAAGGGGCCGTTGATACTGCCTTGTCAGTCACCTGCACTCCTAGGAGTTGTCGACGATCGGGGTCTCCGCCGTCGGCTCTCGAGCAACGACCGTGCGAAGGTGCGCGAGGGGTGGTGCGCATCGATCGTGCGGGTCGTCTGATGTCGACTGTGACCGGCGACACACCGGCCTCAGTGTTCATAAAGTACCGATCTTTCGCGGGCTGGCCTAATCGACGCCCGGTCCGACGGCCGCTCGGAGCAGGCGGCCGCATCTCGACGCAACCTGTCCGAAAACCGCGCGACCGCGGCCCCCGGCCAGACCTAGGCTTCGACAGGTGTGACAGATGAGGACGGTCATGACACAGACAGCTTCACCCACCCCCTCCACGAAAGCGGCGCCGGCCCTCGGCCTGGTCGTCGCTGCCCTCGGCGTCGTGTACGTCGTGTGGGGGTCGACGTACCTCGGCATCAAGATCGTCGTCGAGGAGGCGCCGCCCCTGACGGCAATGGGCCTGCGCTTCATGAGCGCGGGCGCGCTGCTCGGCGTCGTGCTGTCCTTCCGGAGCGGCCCGCGTCGGCTGCAGGTCCGCCCCCGTGAGCTGGCCGGAGCCGCTCTGCTCGGCCTGATGCTGCCGATGCTCGGCAACGGCCTGGTCTCGGTCGGTGAGAGCAAGGGCGCGCCCTCCGGAGCCACCGCCCTGCTCATCGCGGTCGCGCCCCTGCTCATCGTGGTCTTCCGCGCCCTCGCCGGGGACCGGCCGAGCGCCCTGTCCACGTTCGGGATCCTCCTCGGGTTCGCCGGCCTGGCCTACCTGGTTCTCGCCGGCAGGGACGGGCCCCGGGAGCTGCCGCTGGTGCCGGCCCTGATCATCTTGTTCGCGGCGTCGTGCTGGGCGCTCGGCTCCTTCGTGCAGCCACGGCTGCTGCTCCCCGACGACGTGTTCGTCACCGCGGTCTACGAGATGGTGTGCGGCGGCCTGATCATGGTCACCGTGGGACTCCTCGCGGGGGAGCGCCTCAGTCCGGCCGACTACGGCTCCCGCACCTGGCTCGCCTGGGGATACCTGGTCGTGTTCGGGTCGATGCTGGCGTTCACGGCGTACGTCTGGCTGCTCGCCAACGCGCGCATCTCCTTCGTGGCTACCTACGCCTACATCAACCCCGTGGTCGCAGTCTTCCTCGGCTGGCTGATCCTCGGCGAGGCCGTCACGCGCCCGATCGTGGTCGGCGGCGGTGTGGTCGTGCTCGCGGTCGCGATCGTCATCACCGCCGAGCGGCCGCGCCGCAAGCCACTTGCGGAGTCGCCCGCGCCGGAGACCGTCGAGGCAGTAGTTTCGCCTCATGGCGAAGGAGAGCGCGGCGACGCCGACTGAGCGACGACCCGCCTTCGCACCGAACCTCTCGACCCTCCTGCACTACCAGCGCGGCTGGCTGCGCGGCGACGTCGTCGCCGGGATCACGGTCGCCGCCTACCTGGTCCCGCAGGTGATGGCCTACGCCGAGGTCGCCGGCCTCCCCGCCGTCGTCGGGCTCTGGGCGGTCGTCGGACCGCTCCTGGTGTACGCCGTGCTGGGCTCCTCGCGTCAGCTGTCCGTGGGGCCGGAGTCCACGACCGCGCTCATGACCGCCGCGGCGATCGGCGCGCTCGGGGCGGGCGACCCGGACCGTTACGCGTCGCTGGCCGCGGCTCTCGCCATCTCCGTGGGCGTGATCTGCCTCCTCGGCTACGTCGGCCGGCTCGGCTTCTTCGCCGACCTGCTCTCCCGGCCGGTTCTCGTGGGCTACCTGGCGGGCATCGCCGTGCTCATGGTGGTCAGCCAGCTCGGCAAGATCAGCGGCTTGCCGGTCGAGGGGGACACGCCGCTGGAGCAGGCCGGCTACACGCTCGCCCACCTCGACGACGTCCAGCCGGCGACGGTCACCCTCAGCACGGCCGTCCTGGTCATGCTCCTCCTCGGCCACCACTACCGGCCGCGCTGGCCGAGCCCGCTGATCGCGATGCTGCTCGCCGCAGCGGTCGTGGCCGTCTGGGACCTCGGGCGCTACGGCATCGACGTGGTCGGCGACATCCCGGTGGGCCTTCCGACCCCCGGCCTGCCCGACGTCGACCCGCGGCTCGTGCTCGAGCTCGCCGTGCCCGCCCTCGGCGTCGCGCTCGTTGCCTACTCCGACAACGTCCTCACCGGGCGCGCGTTCGCCAGCCGACACCGAGAGCACCTCGACGCCAACCAGGAGTTCCTCGCCCTCGGGGCGGCCAACGTCGCCTCGGGGCTGCTCTCGTCCTTCCCGGTCAGCAGCAGCGGCAGCCGGACGGTCATCGGTGACGCGCTCGGCAGCCGCACCCAGCTGTACTCCCTCGTCGCGCTCGCCGCGGTGCTGGTCACCATGTTCTTCCTCAGCCCCGTGCTCGCGGCGTTCCCCATGGCAGCACTCGGGGGCGTCGTCGTGTACGCCGCGATCCGCCTCGTGGACGTCGCCGAGCTGAGGCGCATCGCCCGCTACCGGCGCAGCGAGCTCATCCTTGCGCTGACCACCACGGTTGCCGTGCTGGTGCTCGGCGTCCTCCCCGGCATCGCCGTCGCGATCGGACTGTCGATCCTCGACCTGCTGCGCAAGGTGGCTCGGCCCCACGACGGCATCCTCGGTTACGTCCGCGACGTGCCCGGGATGCACGACGTCGACGACTACCCCGAGGCCCAGCAGGTTCCCGGCCTGGTCGTCTACCGCTACGACTCCCCGATCTTCTTCGCCAACGCCGACGACTTCGCCAGCCGTGCCCTCGCCGCGGTCGACGAGGCCGAGACCCCGGTGGAGTGGTTCCTCCTCAACGCGGAGGCGAACGTCGAGGTCGACCTCACCGGTGTGGACGCGCTCGACGAGGTACGCCGGACGCTGGCCGACCGTGACGTCGTCTTCGCGATGGCCCGGGTCAAGCAGGACCTCCGCGACCTCCTCGCCCCCTCCGGGTTCATCGACCGGGTCGGGGAGGACCGGATCTTCATGACGCTGCCCACGGCGGTCGCCGCCTACGCCGAGGAGTACCGCGACCGTCACGGCGAACGGCCTCCCGGCGTACACATCCCCCGGCCGCCGTCGTGACCCCCACGGCTACCGTGTGGGCATGAGTGAGAAGACGATCTCGGCGTCCACCACGGTCGACGCTCCCCCCGCGACGGTGTTCGCGATCCTCGCCGACCCGCGCCAGCACGCCCGCATCGACGGGTCGGGCACAGTCGGCAACGTCATCGAGGGTCCCGGGCGCCTCGCTGCGAAGGGCGACATCTTCCGCGTCCACATGAAGATGTTCGGCCTGGCGTACAAGATCACCAACCGGGTCGTCGAGCACGAGGAGAACCGCCGGATCGCGTGGCGGCACTTCGGCGGCCACCGCTGGCGCTACGAGCTCGAGCCCCTCGACGCCGGTAGCACGCGGGTCACCGAGACGTTCGACTACACCCGCTACAACCCGGTCGCGGCCAAGGTGCTCGCGCTGACCGGGTCGCTCGACCGGAACCGTCGCGGGATCGAGCAGACACTGGTGCGCCTCAAGACAGCGGCGGAGGCCGACGCCGCCGCCCGCGCCTGATCAATTACCAGGGTATGCAGGCAAACTGTCGCTTCCCACGGTGATCTTGCCGTGGGAAGAGACAGTTCGCCATGGGAAGTCGGGCGAGCAGACCTCAGGCCAGGGACGCCAGCCAGGCGTCGTGGAGGTCACTGAACCGACCGTCCCCTCCCTCGACCAGGTCGCCGGGCGCGCCGTCCTCGACGATCCGGCCGTGCTCCAGGACGAGCACCCGGTCGGCGATCTCCACGGTGGAGAGCCGGTGCGCGATGATCACCGCGGTCCGCTCAGCCAGGATCGTCTGGAGCGCCCGCTGCACCAGCCGCTCCGACGGCACGTCGAGGGACGAGGTCGCCTCGTCGAGGATCAGCACGTCGGGGTCGGCCAGGAACGCCCGAGCGAAGGCGACGAGCTGTCGCTGTCCCGCAGACAGTCGGCCACCTCTGTTGGCCACGTCGGTGTCGTAGCCGTCGGGCAGGGCGGAGATGAACTCGTGCGCGCCGATCGCCTCGGCCGCAGCCACCACCTCGCCCATGGACGCCGAGGGCCGGCCGAAGCGGATGTTGTCCGCGACCGTCCCGCCGAACATGTAGTTCTCCTGGGTGACCATGACGACCGACCGTCGCAGGGTCTCCTCGTCGAGGTCGCGCAGGTCCACCCCGTCGAGGAGCACACGGCCCCGGGTCGGGTCGTAGAAGCGCGACAGCAGCTTCGCGATGGTCGTCTTGCCCGCCCCTGTCGTGCCGACGAGGGCCACCGTCTGGCCCGCGGGGACGGTCAGGTCGAGGCCGGGAAGCACGGCAGAGCCTTCGACGTACTCGAAACGCACGCCGTCGAAGCGAACCTCACCCCGGACCTCGGCGAGCGGCACCGGCGCGACCGGCTCCGGCACGCCCGGCTCCTCCTCGAGCACCCCGGAGAGCTTCTCGAGGGCGGCGGAGGCGGACTGGAAGGTGTTGTAGAACTGACTGATCTCCTGCATGGGCTCGAAGAACTGCCGGAGGTACAGCAGGAAGGCCGCGAGCACGCCGACGGTGACCTCGCCCTCGTAGGCAAGGTAGGCGCCGTAGAGGAGGACGACCGCGATGGTGACGTTGCCGATGAGCTTGATGCCCGGCATGAACAGCGCGACGAGGCGGAAGGCCCGGAGGTTCGCGCGGCGGTACTGGTCGTTGACGTCGTCGAAGATCTCCTGGTTGCGGGCCTCGCGGCGGAAGGCCTGGACCGCGCGGATGCCGCCCATCGACTCCACGAACTGCACGATGACCAGGGCGACCTTCTCGCGGGTGACCCGGTAGGTCCGCGCCGACTCCTTGCGGAACCAGTTCGTCAGGAGCGCCAGGAACGGGAAGCACAGCAGCGCGACGAGGCCGAGCTTCACGTCAAGCACGAGCAGCAGGACGGCGGTGCCGAACATGGTGAGCACAGCGGTGACCAGGCCGTCGAACCCGGACTCCAGCATCTCGTAGATCGCGTCGACGTCGGAGGTCTGGCGCGAGATGACGCGGCCAGAGGTGTACTCGTCGTGGAAGGCCGGGCTCAGCTTCTGGAAGTGGCCGAACACCCGGCGGCGCACCTCGTAGAGCATGTCCTGCCCGATCCGGCCCGACAGCACCAGGAACGTCTGCCGCGTGACGGCCTGCACGACGATCGCAAGCAGGACCACGCCGACGACCGTGAACAGCACGCTCGTGTCGCCGTCCTCGCGGATCGGCGGGATGCCGTTGTCGATGCCCTCCTTGACCAACCACGGGATCGACAGACGTGCGGCGTTCTCGGCGAGCACGACGGCGAGCAGCACCCACAGCCACCGTCGGTGCGGACGCAGCAGCTCGCCGAGGAGCCTGCGGGACCTGCTCCGGAGCAGCCCCGATACGTGCTCGCTGATCTCCTCCTCGCGGCCGTCGGCGGCGACCCCGCGCCAGCCGATCTCACGCTCATCGTTCTCGGCGACCTCGCGGGCCTCGTCCTCGAGCCGCTCGCTGTCGCGGGTGGGGCCGCTCATGCGCTCACCCCCTCGGTGACCTCGGCGGCGAGGAGCTCGCGATAGGCGGGAACGGTGGCCAGCAGTTCGCTGTGCTCGCCCACGTGGGTGATCGTGCCGTCCTGCAGCAGCGCGACCTTGTCGGCCAGCAGCACCGTGGAGGCACGGTGGGCGACGACGATCCCGGTGGCGTTCCGGAGCACCCGGCGCAGCGCCGCCTCGACGAGCTTCTCGGTGTGGACGTCGAGGGCCGACAGGGTGTCGTCGAGGACCAGGATCCTCGGTCTCGCGAGCACCGCCCTGGCGAGGGCGAGGCGCTGCCGCTGGCCGCCCGAGAGCGACATGCCCTGCTCGCCGATGCGTGTGTCGAGGCCCCAGGGCAGGTCGTGGACGAAACCGGCCTGGGCGACCTCGACGGCGTCGAGGACCTCCTCCTCGCCTGCGTCGGCGCGGCCGAGGGTGATGTTCTCCCGGGCGCTCATCGAGAACAGCGTGGGCTCCTCGAACGCGGTCGCGACGACGGTGCGCAGGTTGGGGAGGGTCAGGTCGCGTACGTCGACGCCGTCGATCGTCACGCGCCCTCCGGTCACGTCGTACAGTCTCGGGACGAGGGCGGTGAGCGTGGTCTTGCCGGCCCCGGTGGCGCCGACGATCGCGACCGTCTCACCGGGAGTCACGTCGAGGTTCACGTCGCGGAGCACGAGCTCGCCGGGCCGTTCCGGGTCGTCGGCGTCGGGGAAGGCGAAGTCGACGTGCTCGAAGCGCAGGTGTCCCCTCGGCGCCTCGAGCTCGCGGTCACCCGAGACGATCGCCGGCGCGGTGTCGAAGATCTCCAGCACGCGTGCGGCGGCGGTCATCGCCTCCTGGGCCATCGCGAGGATCACGCCCAGCGCCGCGACCGGCCAGACCAGCGAGAGCAGGAGGAGGATGAACGCGACGAGGGTGCCGGCGCTCAGGTCGCCTCGCCCCACGCCGAGGGCCCCGACGAGCAGGACGGCGACGACGGCCAGGTTGGGGATGACCTCGAGGAAGGACCAGAACCTCGCCGAGAGCCGCACCTTGTCCATCGAGGTGTCGTAGAGCTTGCGGGCGGCGGCTTCGTACTGTTCCGAGACGTGCCGGGACCGGCCGAAGGACTTGATCACCCGGATGCCGACCGCGCCCTCCTCGGCGAGCGTGGCGAGGTCGCCCTGCTCGTCCTGGACGCGGCGGGAGACCACGACGTAGGCCCTCTCGAACCGCATCGAGAGGTAGATGATCGGCAGCGCCGCCGCGGCGACGACGAGGCCGAGCGGCCAGTACATGTTGAGCAGCACGCCCGTCACCACGGTCAGCTGCGTGATGTTGATGACCAGGAACAGCAGCCCGAACCCCGCGAAGCGCCGGATGCTGGACAGGTCGGTGGTGACGCGGGACAGAAGCTGCCCGGACTGCCAGTGGCCGTGGAAGGCCATCGGCAGCTGCTGGAGGCGGTCGTAGAGGTCGTGACGCACGGCGGTCTCGAGGCCGAGCACGGCGTTGGACTGCACCCAGCGGCGCCAGAAGATCAGCAGCGCCTCGAGGACGCCAAGACCCAGCGCGAGCAGGCCGAGGGGGAGGACCGGACCGAGCTCGCCGTCGGAGATCGGTCCGTCGATCATCGCCCTGGCCACCAGCGGGATCGCCAGGCTCACTCCCACCCCGGCGAGGGCGGTGACCAGCATGATCACGAGCGCGGGGACGTGCGGGCGGAGGTACCGCTTGAGCCGCCACAGGGAGCCGACCCCGGCCGGCGGATGATCCGTGGGCTTGGTGATCGTGCGCGCGGCGGCGGGCTGTGGTGCGGCAGACGACATCAGGCTGCGGTGGTCCCCTCGTAGGTGCGTGTAAGGCGCAGACTACTCCCTGCCCCTGACACACCCAACCGATTTCTCTCCCGCGGCCACCCGCGCCCCCTCGGACAACGCCACTCCCCTCAGCGGATGGGCCGAGGGGAGTGACGCTTTCCTGGGGTGTGTTGCTACGAGGCGTCCCTCCGGCGCCACATCAGGAGCGCCGCACCGAGGGCCACCATGAGGCCGCCGAGCCATGCCCACAGACCCATGCCGTACGGCGCGCCCGTCTCGGGCAGGATCGCCGGAGGCCTGGGAGCAGGCGGGACCTCCTCCTCGACCGGGAGGATCTCCGGACCGCAGACCAGGACCTCGGCCTGGGCCTCCTGTCCGGTCTCGACGATCGTGGCGGTGTTGGTCACCGTCTCGCAGGCGTCGAGCGGGCCCTCGACCTCGAGCGCGTACTCGAGGTCGACGGTCTTCCCGTCGGCGTTCCAGGTCACCTGGCCGAGCTCACCACCGAACAGGTCGTCGGTGACCGTGACGGTCTCGTCGATCGCCTCGTCGAGCTCGAAGCCCACCGCGGTCGTGGCCGAGACCTTGCCGGTCCCCCAGTCGACGTGCACGGCGTTGCTGCCGTCGTACGCCGGCTGCTCCTCGAAGCTGCACGTGTAGGTGAACGTCCGGGTCTGGCCTGCGTCGACCAGGAAGTCCTCGGTCTCGTCGAGGACGCAGGCCGCGCCGCCGCCGAGGTCCGGGACGTCGCTCAGGTCGACCGTCACGTCCTTGTACACGTTCGGGTTGTGGACCGTGACCGCACCCGACATCTCCCAGCCGGAGTCGACGTACCCGGTCGGGGTCACCCCGACGGTGTAGTTGACCGTGCCGGGCTCACCCTCGAGGGTGTCGAGCCGGTCGCGGTCGGCCACCTTGGAGATGTCCCAGGCGTAGGTCCGGTCGTAGGACGCCTGGGCCGACTTCGCCACCACCAGGTCACCCTGGGTGCACACCGTCACCGTCTCCGAGTCCGACTGCCCGGTCTCGACGATCGTCGCGGTGTTGGTGAAGTCCACGCAGGTGTTCTCCACGCCCTCGTGGGTGAGGGTGTAGTCGAACACCGTGGGCGTTCCGTCCTTGTTCCAGGTCGCCGTGCCGAGGGTCGACGGGTCGGCCAGGCTGTCGGTGACCGTGACGGTGCTGTTCTTGCC
>DATHVS010000169.1:0-10858 GCA_035461195.1 Nocardioidaceae bacterium | reverse complement strand
GTAGGGGTACTGGATCGACCGCGGGAGGCGCTGGGCCCGGTCCACGAGCTCCGACGCCAGGGAGTCCACGCCGGCGTACACGCTGCCCACCACGACCCGGCCGCCCACGTCGATGACGTCGACCGACCGCGGCTCGGCCTTCAACAGGGTCCCCGCCACGTCCTCGGGCGACCCGCCGACGCCGAGCTGGCGGGCGAAGTCGTTGCCCCGGCCGCTCGGCACGATCCCGAGCACGCCGCCGGCCCCGACGACGGCTCCCGCGAGCGAGGCGACCATACCGTCGCCACCGACCGCGACCACCACGTCGCCACGGGCGACCGCCTCGACGACGAGCTCGTGGCACGCGGCCGGCCCGGGGCTGTAGGTCACGTCCACAGCACAGCCTGCGTCGCGCAGGATCCGCGCCACCGGTACGACGGCCGCGGGGGCCGCCCCGCCGCCGGAGGCGGGGTTCACCAGGAAGGAGAAGGAGCGTGTCACGGGACGAGGATCCCCGGGTTGAGGACCCCGGCGGGGTCGATGCGCTCCTTGACCGCCCGGATCATCTCGACGCCGACGGGGCCGATCTCCTGGGCGTACCACGGCTTGTGGTCGCGGCCGACGGCGTGGTGGTGGGTGATCGTCGCCCCGGCCGCGATCATCGCGTCGGAGGCGGCCGCCTTGGCCTTGGCCCACTGCTCGAGGGGGTCGGCGGCCTGCTTCGCGGCGACGGTGAAGTACAGGGAGGCGCCGGTCTCGTAGACGTGGGAGATGTGGCAGAGCACGATCGGGTCGGTGCCCTGCTCGGCCAGAGCACGCTCCAGGGCGGCCTTCACCCCGTCGTAGAGCGCGGGCAGGTTCGACCAGAACGTCGCCGTCTCGAGCGTCTCGACGAGTACACCCACGTCGAGCAGCGAGTCGCGCAGGTAGGGGCCGTGGAACCGCCCCTGCGCCCAGGCCCGGCCCCCCTCCTCTCCGAGCGGCCTGCCGCCGAGCTCGGCCAGCCGCCGTGCGACCAGGCTGCGGGTGCGGTCGACGTGCTCCCGGGTGCCCTCGAACCCGGTGACCATGAGGCAGCCGCCGGAGCTCTCGCCGCCGACCTCGTCCGGCTTGGCGAGGTTGATCGAGGTCTCGGCCTCGTCGGAGAGGCGGAGGACGGTCGGGGCGATCCGCTCCTGCGCCAGCGCGCGCAGGGCGGCTGTTCCCTCGGCGAAGGTCTCGAAGCGCCAGGTCTCGTAGGCCCTGACCTCGGGAACCGGCCGGACCCGGACGGTGACGGAGGTGATCACCCCGAAGGCGCCCTCCGAGCCGAGGACGAGATGTCGCAGGTCGGGGCCCGCGGCATTGGCGGGGGAGCTGCCGAGCTCCAGGGTCCCGAGCGGGGTGGCCACGCGCAGGCCCACCACCAGGGAGTCGAAGCGGCCGTAACCTGCGGAGGACTGGCCGCTGGATCGGGTGGCGGCGAACCCGCCGATGCTGGCGTAATCGAACGACTGGGGGAAGTGGCCCAGCGTCAGGCCGTGCTCGGCGAGGAGCGCCTCCGCCTCCGGTCCGAGGAGGCCCGCCCCGAGCTCGGCGGTGTGGGACTCGAGGTCCACGGCGAGCAGCCGCCCGAGGCGGGAGAGGTCGAGCGCGACGACCCCGGCGTACCCCTCCCGCTGCGCAGCGAGACCGCCCACGACCGACGTGCCCCCGCCGAACGGCACCAGCGCGACCCGGTGCTCGCTGCACCACCCGACGACGGTCTGGACCTCGTCGTGGTCGGCGGGGAGGACGACGACGTCGGGGGCGTCGGCCCCGTCGCCCTGCCGGATCCTCAGCAGGTCCGGTGTGGACTTGCCGCGGGTGTGGCGCACCCGGGTCTCGTGGTCGGTGCGCACGTGCTGCGCCCCCAGCAGGTCGCGCAGCGCGTCGAGGAGCACCGGGTCCAGCCCCGGCTCGGGAAGCTTCACGTCGGCCAGGTCGACGACTGCCTGCTCGTCGGTCCCGAAGACCGCGTCGATGAGGCCGGCGGCGGTCTCGGGGAGGGCCGAGGCGTGCGCGGGGTCGCCCCATCGGGCCCAGTGCATGGGAGAGGTCATGTGTTACAGTGTTACACATGACGTCCATTCGTAACAATGCGGGTTCCGAGGACCGGTACCTCGACGCGGCCCGCGAGTGCATCCTCGCCACCGGATGGACGCGCACGACCCTCACCGACGTCGCCCGGCGGGCCGGGGTGTCGCGGATGACGATCTACCGCACCTGGCCCGACATGCAGACCCTCCTCGCCGACCTGATGACGCGTGAGTGGGGCGGCGTCGTGGCAGAGGTCGCCTCGGCCGCCGAGGGCGCCGCCCCTCTGGAGCGGCTCAGCCTGGGGGTCAGCCGCACCGTCGCCGCGCTCCGCTCCAACGACCTGCTCCGCAAGATCGTCGAGGTCGACCCCGAGCTGCTGCTCCCCTACCTGCTCCAGCGCCGCGGGCGCTCCCAGGACAACATCCTCGGCCTGGTCGAGCCCCTCATCGCCGAGGGCCAGGCCGCCGGTGCCGTCCGACCCGGCGACCCCACGCTGCTGGCCCGCAGCATCATGCTCGCGGCCCACGGCTTCACCCTGTCGGCCGAGACGATGACCGACGACGAGCGGTCCGTCGAGGCCTACGACGAACAGCTGCGGACCCTCCTGGAGAGGTACCTCGCGCCATGACCACCCCCACCTCCTCCACCGCACTGGGCGCCGCCCGCCGTGACCGCGAGCTCGGTGAGGCCACCGACGGCCGCACCGTCGACCTCCTCGTCGTCGGCCTCGGCGTCACCGGGGCAGGCGTCGCCCTCGACGCCGCCTCGCGCGGCCTCGACGTCGTCGCCGTGGACGCCCACGACATCGCCTTCGGCACCTCGCGCTGGAGCTCCAAGCTCGTCCACGGCGGCCTGCGCTACCTCGCCAACGGCCAGGTCGGCGTCGCCTACGAGAGCGCCCGCGAGCGCGGCATCCTGATGACCCGGACCGCCCCGCACCTCACCCACGCGCTGCCGATGGTCACCCCGCTGATGCCCATGGTCTCCCGGGCCCAGGCACGGCTGGTCCTCGGCGGCCTCCGCGCAGGCGACCTGCTCCGGGCGTCGGCCCGTACGCCGCGCGGCATCCTGCCCCGCCCACGCCGGCTCTCCGCCACCGAGACGGCCACGCTCGCCCCACCCCTGAGGGGTCGTGGCCTCCGAGGCGGACTGCTGTCGTGGGACGGTCAGCTCGAGGACGACGCCCGGCTCGTCGTGGCCATCGCTCGCACCGCCGCCGGCCACGGCGCCCGGGTCCTCACCCGCACCCGCGTCGTGTCGCTCCACGGCGACGGCGCGGAGGCACGCGACGAGCTCACCGGCCGGGTCTCGATGATCCGCGCCCGCGCGGTGGTCAACGCGACAGGCGTGTGGGCAGGCGACCTCGTGCCCGAGGTGAGCCTCCGTCCGTCCCGAGGCACCCACCTGGTCCTCCGCGGCTCCGCACTCCCCGGCCTGACTGTCGCCGTCACCGCCCCCGTGCCAGGGGAGAGCAGCCGCTTCGTGCTCGTCCTGCCCCAGCCTGACGGGCAGGTATACGTCGGACTCACCGACGAGCCGGTCGACGGCCCCGTCCCCGACGTCCCCGAGCCCAGCGAGAGCGAGATCGGCTTCCTCCTCGACGTGGTCGGCGCCGTCTTCGAACGCCCCCTCCACCGGACCGATGTCGTCGGGGCGTACGCCGGGCTCCGCCCCCTTCTCGACTCCGAAGGACGGACCGCCGACCTGTCCCGACGCCATGCCGTGCTCACCTCCTCGACCGGGGTGGTCACCGTCGTGGGCGGCAAGCTCACCACCTACCGGCAGATGGCCGAGGACGCCGTCGACGCCGCAGTCGCCCGGGCCGGTCTCGTCGCAGGCCCCTGCCGCACCACCCGGCTGCCCCTGGTCGGAGCCGCGCCGCGCGACGTGCTCGCCGGGATCGAGGCACCGGCGCGGCTGGTGCGCCGCTACGGGGCGGAGGCCCCCCAGGTCCTCGCCGCAGCGGCCGGCCTCGTCGACGACCCGCTGCGACCCGTCGCCCCGGGCTCCCCCGTCACGATGGCCGAGATGCTCTGGGCCGTGACCCACGAGGGCGCGCTCGACCTCGACGACCTGCTCGATCGACGTACCCGCATCGGGCTGGTGCCCGCCGACCGCACCGTCGCGGAGCCCGCCGCGCGCGAGGCGCTTCACCTCGCCGCCGCTCCGGCCCCCGCCTGACCCGCGCAGGGATTCCCGCTCGTGGGCACCCAGCCCGGCCGCCGATAGTCCGTGAGCAAGACGTCGTGCCATCACCCCGCCGAGAGCACTCTCCTCACGAACTACCCACCGCCCGGCCGCACGGTCAGCGGGAGAGGACGTACACCGCCGCGCCGGCACGCAGGTTCGCCGCACGGGAGGACCGCATCGGCGCGGCCGACTCGTCGAGGAGGATCCGCCGCTCGACGGCGAGGCCGAGGTCGGCGAAGAGCGCCTCGAGGTCGGCGAGGGTGGAGAGGTGGATGTTCGGGGTCTCGTGCCACGGGTGGGGCAGCTCGCGGGAGACCGGCATCCGACCACGCAGCATCAGACCGGCGCGATGCCGCCAGAACCCGAAGTTCGGCACGGACACGATGCAGCGGCGGCCCACCCGACTGATCTCGCGCAGGACGTCCGCCGGCCGCCGGGTGGCCTGGAGCGTCTGGGACATGACGACCACGTCGTAGGCGTTGTCGGCGAACTCGTCGAGCTGCTCGTCGAGGTCGACCTCGATCACGGGCACGCCGCGGCGCATCGCCGTGAGCACGGCGTCGGGGTCGATCTCCACGCCGGTCCCGGAGCAGCCGTGCTCGTCCACGAGATGGGCGAGGAGGTCACCGTCGCCGCAGCCGATGTCGAGGACGCGGGAGCCGTGGGGGACGAGGTCGGCGACCACCTCGAGGTCGGGGCGGCCCGGGATGTGCACCCGGCCGCCCGCCCGCAGGTCGTGCCCCTCGGCGTTGAGGAAGGCGCTGATCGTCTCGTGGTAGCCGGGGACGACCAGGAGGAACGAGTCGTGCCCCCACGGCGAGCGGATCTCCCGGAACGTCACCGAGGCGCCGGCGTGCTCGAGGGTCCGCACGATGCGGCGCGAGTGGGAGGTGTCGAAGCGCCAGTCGGTGTCGAAGGAGACCACCAGGAAGCGGGTGCCGCCGTCGGCGATGCGGGCCGCCGCGCCCGGGTCGGCGAAGACGTCGAAGTAGTCCATCGACCGGGTCAGGTAAAGGTAGGACAGGGCGTCGAACCGGTCGAGGAACACGTCCCCCTGGTGGTTGAGGTAGCTCTCCACCTGGAAGTCCACACCAAGGCCCATCCTGGTGCCGGCCGCCTCGTCGCCCTGGAGACGGCGGCCGAACTTCTCCGACATCGCCTCCTCGGAGAGGTAGGTGATGTGGGCCATCATCCGGGCGATCGACAGCCCGAGGTGGGGGGCACGGTCGGTGCCGACGTACTCCCCTGCCCGGAAGTCCGGGTCTCGCATGATCGCCTCGCGCGCGACTGCGGAGAACGCGATGTTCTGGGCGGTGAGCCGGGAGGAGGCGGCGACCACCACGGCGTTGTCGATCTGCGACGGCGCGTCGAGGGTCCACTGGAGCACCTGCATGCCGCCGAGCGACCCACCGACCGCCGCGTGCAGGCGCTCGATGCCGAGGTGCTCGAGCAGCCTGCGGTGGACGGTGACGAAGTCGGTCATCTGGAGCAGCGGGAAGTCGAGGCCGTACGGCTTCCCGGTCTCCGGGTTCGTCGACAGCGGGCCGGTGGTGCCCTGGCACCCGCCGAGCAGGTTCGGACAGATGACGAAGAACCGGTCGGTGTCGAGCGGCTTCCCCGGCCCGATCAGGTTGTCCCACCAGCCCGGCTTGGCCGACCCCTCGCTGCAGCCCGCGGCGTGCGCGTCCCCGGTCAGGGCGTGGCAGACGAAGACCACGTTGTCGCGCTCGGGCGCCAGCTCGCCATAGGTCTCGTAGGCGACCTCGACCGGACCGAGCTTCGTGCCCCCGGCCAGCACGAGGGGGTCCTCCTCGGTGTAGAGGAGGACCCGCTCGGTGGTGGTCGGCCCGACCGTCCCCGTCGCCTGCGGCTGCGTCACGGTCTAGGTGCTCTGCGACCGCTTCAGGGCCTGCTCGATGTCGGCAAGGATGTCGTCCACGTGCTCGATGCCGATCGACAGGCGCACCATGTCCTCGGGCACGCCGGCCGCGTCGAGCTCGTCGGGCGTGAGCTGCGAGTGCGTGGTCGTCGCGTTGTGGATCGCCAGCGACTTGGCATCGCCGATGTTCGCGAGGTGGCTGAACAGCTCGAGCGCCTCGACGAAGCTTCGGCCCGCCTCACGGCCGCCCTTGACCCCGAAGCTCACCAGGCCGCCGTACCCGCGACCGGTCAGCGTCCGGTCCGCGACCTCCTTGTACTCGCTCGACTCCAGCCCCGGGAAGCTGACCCACGAGACCGCCTCGTGGCCCTCGAGGTACTTCGCGACCTTGAGGGCGTTCTCGCTGTGCCGCTCCATGCGCAGGTGCAGCGTCTCCAGGCCCTGGAGGAACAGCCATGAGTTCAGCGGCGCGATGGCCGCCCCGGTGTTGCGCAGCAGGACGGTGCGTGCGCGGATGATGTAGGCGAGGTTGCCGACCGCCTCGGTCCAGACGACCCCGTGGTACGCCCCGTCGGGCTGGGTCAGCCCCGGGAAGCGCTCGCTGTGAGCGGCCCAGTCGAACGAGCCGGCGTCGACGATCACGCCGCCGATCGACGTACCGTGCCCGCCGATGTACTTCGTCGCGGCGTGCACCACCACGTCGGCGCCGAGGTCGAAGGGTCGGCAGAGGTACGGCGTCGGGGCGGTGTTGTCCACGATGAGCGGGAGGCCCTGGGCATGGGCTGCGTCGGCCCAGGCCCGGATGTCGACCACGTTGATCTTGGGGTTGCCGATCGTCTCCGCGAACACCAGGCGGGTCTTGTCGTCGACGTACGTCTCGAGGTCCTCCGGCCGGTCCGGGTCCACGAACCGGACCTCGATCCCGAACTGCGGGAGGGTGTGCGCGAAGAGGGCGTACGTGCCGCCGTAGAGGGTCGAGAGGGCGACGATGTTGTCGCCGGCGTAGGTCAGGTTCAGCACGGCGTACGTCGTGGCCGCCGAGCCCGACGCGGTGGCCAGCGCGCCGACGCCGCCCTCGAGCGCGGCCATCCGCTCCTCGAAGACCGACTGCGTCGGGTTCATGATCCGGGTGTAGATGTTGCCCGGCTCGGCGAGCGAGAAGAGGTTCGCGGCGTGCTCGGTGTCGTCGAAGACGTAGGAGGTGGTCTGGTAGATCGGCACCGCCCTCGCGTTCGTGGCCGGGTCTGCCTGCTCCTGGCCGGCGTGAACGCCGAGGGTCTCGGGGTGGTGGGCCATCAGGGGTCTCCTTGCGTAGCGGAGCGTGCTCGTCTCGCGAGCCTAGCCCCGGGCTCCAGGGCCGCCCTGGGCATCTTGCATGGCGGTCCCCGCCGGCATCCGCGCAGGTCAGGGGGACCATCGACGTACCCACCGGGGACCTCGTCCCGTTGTCCTGGTCACGTCCAGGAGGGATGTTTGCAGTGGAGACATGTGCCATCGGTGCTCGTGTCCGGGGGTGAACCGTGATGAGACGTCATGGACTCGCAGCAGCGCTGACGCTGGCCCTTCTCGCGGCCGGGTGTGCCACCGGTCCGAATGTGTCGAGCGCGTCGCCCTCGGCCGCCCCTTCCGAGGAGACGGCGGCTGTTGCCGAGTCCATGCTCCTCGCCGACGTGGTCACCACCTGCGTCGTCCCGCCCCGGTTCCTCGGCCAGGACGTGGAGCGTCTCCCCGTCACCGAGAAGGTCATCGCACTCACCTTCGACGCGGGCGCCAACGGCGACGCGGTCCGGCCGATCCTGGAGACGTTGATCCTCAAGAAGGCGCGGGCGACGTTCTTCCTCACCGGGTCGTTCGTGGAGGACTATCCGCTGAAGTCGAAGCGGATCGCGCGCCTGCACCTCGTCGGCAACCACACCATGACCCACCCGGACCTCACGACGCGGACCGACCTCCAGGTGATCCGCCAGGTGCGCCGCGCGGAGCGGGTCATCCGGGACACCACCGGCCAGGATCCGCGACGGTTCTTCCGGTTCCCCTACGGCGCCCGCGACGCGCGCACGATCGCCCTGGTCAACGACCTGTGCTACGTGCCGTTCCGGTGGACGGTCGACACGCTCGGGTGGAAGGGCACCTCGGGCGGGATGACGGTCGCCAAGGTGGTCGACCGGGTGATGGCCGGGGCACGACCCGGGGCGATCGTCCTCATGCACGTCGGCTCCAACCCCGACGACGGGAGCACCCTGGACGCCGACGCGCTGCCGCGGATCATCCGCAAGCTGCGGTTGGAGGGCTACTCGCTCGTGCGGCTCTCCCGCGTGCTCCCCGCCGCGCCCTGACGGCCCGTCTTCCCAAGCGTCGTGGACCCTTCCCCAGCGGTGTGCCGCTCGTGGAGGGTCCATAACCCCGCGCGTTACAGGGTCAGGGGGTGAGGGCGACGGTGAGGAGGAAGGCCGAGTCGGCGTGCGCCTCGACGGAGTGCCGGTGCGGCGGGATCGGCACGAGTGAGCCGGCGTCGAGGGTCCACTCCCGTCCCTCGCCCTTCAACGTCACCTGTCCTTTGATGACGTAGAGGGTGGCGGCCGGCGGGGACTCGTGCTCGGCCATCTCCGCCCCGTCCCGCATCGCGATCACGACGGCCCGCATGCGTGGCCCCGACATCACGGTCCGGGCGGTGCGGCCCGCGGGATGGTTGGACAGGTCGGCGCAGAGGGTCTCGGCCAGCTCGCCGAGCGCAACGGGCTCGGAACCTGCCTCCGCCTCGTGACGGGAGACCGGCGGGTGCTCGGGTCCGGTGTTCTCGCTCATCGGTTGATCCGTTCCCACCCGGGCCGCGGCGAGTGGCTGCCGAGCTGCTTGTCGTCACGGCTCCGGTAGACGATGTAGGGCCGGGTGAGGTAGCCGAGCGGGGCACTGAACACGTGCACGAGCCGCGTGAAGGGCCACAGCGCGAAGAGGATGAAGGCCGTGAGCGCGTGGGCGCGGAAGCCGATCGGTGCCTCGGCGATCAGCTCCGGCTGGAGGTCGAAGTAGAAGATCCCGCGGAACCACACCGACACGGAGTCCCGGTAGTCGAAGTAGCCCAGGATGTTCGACGCCACGGTGTTCCACAGCCCCAGCACGATGACCAGGGCGAGGAAGAAGTACATCACCTTGTCCATCGGCGTCGTCGCCGAGAACACCGGCCCGATGGTGCGGCGGCGGTAGATCAGGATCGCCATGCCGACGATCGTGCCGAAGCCGGCGAGCGCACCGAGCGTGATCGCCATGACGTGGTACATCTCCGAGGAGATCCCGACCGCCTCGGTCCACGACTTGGGGACCCCGAGGCCCATCACGTGACCGAGGAAGACGAAGAGGATGCCGAAGTGGAACAGCGGGCTGCCCCAGCGCAGCAGCCGGTCCTCGTAGAGCTGGGAGGACCGCGTGGTCCAGCCGAACTTGTCGTAGCGGTACCGCCAGAGGTGGCCGACCACGAAGATCGTCAGGCAGATGTAGGGGATGATCACCCACAGAAACAGGTCCACTATCGGGCTCCTGGCGTCGAGGACAGACTAGGCATGGGGAGGGGCTGCGGACCGTTGTGCTGAGGCACGGCGGGGCCGGGGTCGAAGGCCGGGGTGGCGTACGGCGTGAGGCCGACCTCCTCCTCCGGCGGGCCCTCCGCGGCCAGCTTGCGCACTGCCTCGAGCTCGTCGCCGCGCAGCTTCGGCAGCGTCGCGGACACCACCTCGACCGCGCCGGCCCACGGCGACCCGGCGTCGCGCAGCGACATCCGCAGCAGCTCGAGACCGGCCCGATGGTCGAGAAGCAGGCCCCAGCCGAGCTGCTGGTCGACGGTCGCGGCGTACTCCAGCACCACGCTCAGGTGGTCGGGCAGCTCACTGTCGTCGAGCACGAAGCCGGAGCGCAGGTAGGTCTGCTTGAACCGCAGCAGCGCCACCCCGCGCTTGCGGGTGTCCCCGTGCGCGAAGTAGGTGAGGAACAGGCTGTTGCGGCGGCGGTTGTCGAAGGTCTCGACGTACTCCGCCTGCGCCTCGGTCGGCGGCGTGGACTCCAGGTGTACGACGACCTCGCGGATCGGCTCGCCGAGCGCGGCCGGAAGGTCGTGGGACGCCGCCCGGATCAGGTCGAGCTCCCCGAGGAGCCGCTCATCGGGATAGCCCAGCAGGAGCGAGGCCGACTGCCAGGCAACGGAGAGCTGCTTGCGCGGCAGGGAGGGCCGGGGGTGCTTCTTGCTCACCGCAGGTCAGCCCCTCCGGTGGTGCCGGAGGTTCCTCCGGGGCCTTCGGTCCCCTGGCCAGGCGCCGCCGTCCCGTCGTCCTGGGGCGGGAACAGGCCGGGAGGCGGAGCGCCCTTGCCGTCCCAGTTGAGCAGGTTGACCCGCTGCCCCTTGTTCTCCGGAGAGGCCAGGGTGTCGGAGGTCTGCCGGGCCTGCAGCATCGCGAAGTTCTCGACCGCGATGGGGGTGGGGGCGCCCGACCCCTCGCCGAAGGGACCGGAGCCGCCCATGCCGGGGCCGCCCTCGTAGTTCAGCGAGCACTCGGTGGCGATCTCCTCGAGGGAGTGGGCCTGCTCGGCGTGGGCCGGCGGGATGACGTAGCGCTCGTCGTACTTGGCGATCGCGAGGAGGCGGTACATGTCGTACATCTCCTCCTCGGTCATGCCGACCGACTCGGGGATGGAGCCGTCGGGCTCGCGGCCCATGTTGATGTCGCGCATGTAGGAGCGCATCGCCGCGAGCTTCTTGAGCAC
>DATHVS010000168.1:0-4471 GCA_035461195.1 Nocardioidaceae bacterium | reverse complement strand
GCGCTCGCGGCCGGGGCCGCGATGCCCGACCGGGTGCTCGGGATCGCTGTGCTCGGGGGGGTGGCTCCCACGCAGGGTGACGACGCGCCGGAAGGCGGTCTGCTCGCGCTGGCTGCGCGCTTCGCCCCGCTGGTGTCGGTGGCTCGGGTCCCGATCGGGGCGGGCCTCACCGTGGCGGTCAGGCTGCTCAAGCCGGTGGCCGGAAGGGTGCTCGACCTCTATGCGCGGGTCCAGCCGGCGGGGGACCGCGAGCTGCTCGGTCGGCCGGAGTTCAAGGCGATGTTCGTCGACGACCTGCTCAACGGCAGCCGCAAGCAGGTCACCGCGCCCCTGTCGGACCTGCTCCTCTTCGCCCGGCACTGGGGATTCGAGGCCGCCGACGTGACGGTGCCGGTCCGGTGGTGGCACGGCGACGACGACCACATCGTCCCGCACCGCCACGGCGAGCACATGGTGCGCCGGCTCCCCGACGCGGTGCTGAGGACGATCGAGGGGGAGAGCCACCTCTCGGGACTCGGTCTCGCCGAGGAGATCCTGACCACCCTGATGGAGCTCGCCGGCCACCGGACGCGGGCGGCGACCTGAGGGTTTGAAGAGTGAAATCTGGGAAAAGTGGTGTCGGTGTGGCCTCTGGGGCGCATCCTAGGCAACAATAGTTCAACAACTTCACATGCGTGGCACCGCGAAGACTCCTCGCGAGCCCGACGAGACCGCTGGGGAAGGCGTATCTCGACGCCGGGAACAACAGGAGGTCACGGTGACCACACGTCATGCGACACGGGGCGTGCTCTACGTCCACTCTGCGCCGTCGGCGTTGTGCCCGCACATCGAGTGGGCCACCGGTGGCGTACTCGGCGTTGCCGTAAGTCTGGACTGGACGCCACAGCCCGCCCAGGCCGGCAGCTACCGGGCCGAGTACTCCTGGACCGGGGACACCGGCACGGCTGCCGCCCTTGCCTCGGCTCTGCGGGGCTGGAACCACCTGCGCTTCGAGGTCACCGAGGAAGCCACCGCGAGCACCGAGGGCAGCCGCTTCTCCTACACCCCCGACCTCGGCGTCTTCCACGCCGTCACAGGTCTGCACGGCGACATCATGATCCCCGAGGACCGTCTCAAGGCCGCCGTCGTCAAGGCCGCCCTCGGCGACACCACGCTGCTCAACGAGATCGACAAGTTGCTCGGCAAGCCCTGGGACGACGAGCTCGAGACGTTCCGCCACGCGGGCGACGGCGCCCCCGTGCGCTGGCTCCACCAGGTGGTGTGACGCGGCGATTCTCACGGACTCGTAACGAATCCGAGTTCATCTGCGGGGATCGCGGATTCGTCTGACGATGCTCCTGTGCATCGTCGCTCCCCGTGGTCACTCATGCTCGTGCTCGCCCTGGTCTCCTCCGGCTGCGCGGCCGTCGCCGCCTCTCCCATGGAGCGGGACGCGTCCACGACCTTCGTGGGTGCCGCCCACAACGACACCTCCACGCCGTTCAACCTCGTCCACCTGCCGCGGCTGATCCGGAACCGCTACGACGGTCGTGCGCTGCGGATCCGGCACGTGGTCTCCGACGGCCTTGCGGTCACCCGCCACCAGGTGACCTATCGCAGCGGCTCTCTGCGGGTCTCCGGCCTGCTCAGCGTCCCTCGGCGGCCGGGGAGGTTTCCCCTCCTCGTCCTCGCGCACGGTTACCAGAACCCGGCGACCTACCGCAGCGGGGCGTCGCTGGCGCGGGAGGCCGCCTACCTTGCGTCCCACGGCTACGTCGTGATGCAGCCCGACTACCGCAACCACGGCGAGTCCGACCGTGAGACCGCCCGGTACGTGGCGAGGCCGCTCGGCTACCCCGAGGACCTCGTCAACGCCATCCGTGCGGTGCGGCGGGCGGACCTTCCCTTCGTGGACGCCACCCGCGTCGGGGTGCTCGGCCGGTCCATGGGGGGCGGTGTCGCCCTGAGCGCCGTGGCGGCCCGGCCCGGGCTCGTCGACGCCCTGGTCCTCTACTCACCCCTGTCGTCGCGGGCGGGGGACAACTACCGTCGTTGGGTGGTCGGGCGGCCCCAGCTGGACCGCAAGGTGCGAGCGGCCTACGGCAGGCCGGTCGACAATTCCGGCTTCTGGAGTCGGGCGAGCGCCCGTCGGTTCGCGCATCGGATCGACGTACCCGTGCAGGTGCATCACGGGACGGCGGACGCGGTGTGTCCGGTGCGGTGGAGCGGTGCGACGGTCGCCGCGCTGCGACGGGCGGGGCAGACTGTCGAGTACCACCGGTACCCGGGTGAGGGGCACCGCTTCGACGAGGCGTGGCCGGTCATGGCCGACCGTGTGGTGAGGTTCTTCGACGACCACGTCTGAGCCGCGGGGAGGGCAGATGCGCCGAGCTCTGGTGGTGACCCTGCTGCTCCTGCTCCTCGTCGCGGCGTGCACCGGGTCCGACGTACCGGCGTCGGCGCCGAGCCCCACTGCGACCAGCGCTTCGGAACGCGCGCAGCTCTCGCCGTCGCCGACCGGAACGTCCACGTCCACGCCCACGCCGTCCGTCTCCGAGCCGGCCCCGCACCCCGTCTCGCTCCCCGCCCTGTTCGACGAGGAGTACGACGGCCGCGTGCTCCGGCTGAGGAGGGTGCTGCTCCGCACGGACTCCTACACCCAGCACGCGGTGACGTACCGGGGCGACGGGCTGACCGTCTCGGGGACGCTCCACCTGCCGCGGGGACGCGGCCCCTTCCCGGTGCTGGTCCTGGCCCACGGGTACATCGATCCGGCCGTCTACCAGACCGGCCAGGGCCTGCGGCGTGAGCAGGACTGGCTGGCCCGCGCGGGCTACGCCGTCCTGCACGTGGACTTCCGCAACCACGCCGGCTCCGACGGCGACCCTCGCGCCGGCGAGGAGCTCAGGCTCGGCTACACCGTCGACGTGATCAACGCCGTGCACGCCGTCCGGCGCTCTGAGATCAGGCGGCTCGACGGCGACCGGGTGGGGCTGCTGGGCCGGTCGATGGGCGGCGGCGTGGTCTACAACGTGCTCACGGTGGCGCCGGGCCTCGTGGAGGCCGCCGTGGTCTTCGCGCCGGTCAGCTCGCGGGCCGCGGACAACTTCAACCGGTGGATCCGGAACGACCCGGGACGCTCGGGCCTCTCCCGTCGCATCATCCGGGCCTACGGCGCGCCCGAGCGCAACCGGAGGTTCTGGCGCGAGGTCAGCCCGCGGACCTACTTCGACCGGGTCACCGAGCCGGTGCTCATCCATCACGGCACCGCCGACGCCAGCTGCCCGATCCGGTGGAGCAGGCAGACCCGTCGAGCGATGCGGGCGGCCGGTGTGGACGTCTCGATGTTCGTCTACCCCGGGGAGCCGCACGCGTTCGTGGATGCATGGCCGACCTCGATGCAGCGTACCGTCCGCTTCTTCGAGCGGCACCTGAGCTGAGCCCCGGCCGGGCAGAGGATCACCGAGATTGGCGATCTTCTGCCCGATTCCGGGCAGGAATGCGACATTCCGGAGGCCGTCGGGGCAGGATGTGTCGCATGCCAGAAGCTGACCTGGTCGCGCGGATCGCGGCGACGACGGGCCTGCGGCCGAGCGAGGCGGTACGCGTGATCGACGACGTGGTGTCGTACTACGCCGAGCCGACCGAGGAGTACGTCCGTCGGCGGCACGACGAGCTCCAGACCTACGGGCTTCGGAACGACGCGATCTTCGAGCAGATCAGCACCGAGCTCGAGGGCCGCGTGGTCGCGGCACCTGAGCTGTCGCTGCGGCAGCTGCGCAGGATCGTCTACGGCTGAAGGAGCCATCATGTGCGGAATCGTGGGATACGTCGGCGGCCAGCAGGCGGCCCCCCTGCTCCTCGAGGGGCTCACCCAGCTCGAGTACCGCGGCTACGACTCGGCCGGGATCGCCGTCCTGGGATCGAGCGGCACGCGCGTCCACAAGAGCGCGGGCCGGGTCCGTGACCTCCAGGCAGCCGTGCCCAAGCGGTTCTCCGGCCGGATCGGCGTCGGCCACACCCGGTGGGCGACCCACGGCGCGCCTTCCGACGTCAACGCCCACCCTCACCTCGACGCCTCCGGGCGGATCTCGGTGGTTCACAACGGGATCATCGACAACGCCTCCGCGCTGCGCAGGCGGCTGGCCGAGGCAGGTGTCGAGCTGGTCTCCGAGACCGACACCGAGCTGTTGGCCCACCTCGTCGTCGCTTCCGAGGCTGACACGCTGGAGGGGGCGGTTCTCGAGGCGCTCGGGCAGGTCGAGGGCACCTACGGCATCGCCGTCCTCGACACCGAGCACCCCGACCGCATCGTCGTCGCTCGCAACGGCTCGCCCCTCGTCATCGGCGTCGGGGACAAGGAGATGTACGTCGCCAGTGACCTCGCCGCCCTGGTCCGACACACCAGCCAGGTCCTCCACCTCGACGACGGCGAGCTGGCCACCGTGACGGCGTCCGGCTTCACGACGTTCACCCACGACCAGCAGCGCAC
>DATHVS010000167.1:0-3128 GCA_035461195.1 Nocardioidaceae bacterium | reverse complement strand
GACCGAGCGGACCCGCCTGAGGATGGTGCGGGAGAAGCCGCTGCCGTTCCCGCCCGAGCCGTTGCGGTTCGCCGGCGTACAGCTCACCCGCTGGTCCCTGGCCCGGGCCGACGCGCGAGCCGGCTACCGCAACCTCTGGCTCCGCACCCTCGACCGGATGGGCCTCGGTTTCGACTCCTGAGCGTGCGAGCAATTACCAAGGTATGCAGGAGAACTGTCTCTTCCCATTGTGATCTTGCCGTGGGAAGCAACAGATTGCCTGCATACCATGGGAATCTGTCCCGAGCCCAAGGGTCAGAGGAGCGTCCAGGCCTTCTCGAGGACGACACGGAGCTTGGCCTCGATCTCGTCGAAGTGCTCCTGCCCGCAGGTCAGGGGCGGCGAGAGCTGGACGACCGGGTCGCCGCGGTCGTCGGCGCGGCAGTAGAGGCCCTCGTCGTACAACGCCTTGGAGAGGAAGCCTCGCAGCAGCTTCTCGGCCTCCTCGTCGTTGAACGTCTCCTTGGTCTCCTTGTCCTTGACCAGCTCGATGCCGTAGAAGTACCCGTCGCCGCGGACGTCGCCGACGATCGGCAGGTCGAGGAGCTTCTCGAGGGTGGCCCTGAAGGCGCCCTCGTTGGCGCGGACGTGCTCGAGGACGCCCTCGTCCTCGAAGATCTGGAGGTTCTTGAGCGCGACCGCCGTGGAGACCGGGTGGCCGCCGAAGGTGTAGCCGTGCAGGAACGTGTTGGTGCCCTCGAGGAAGGGCTCCATCAGCCGGTCGGTGGCGATCATGGCGCCGAGGGGGGAGTAGCCGGAGGTGAGGCCCTTGGCGACGGTGATCATGTCGGGCTGGTAGCCGTAGCGCTCGGCGCCGAACATGTAGCCGAGGCGGCCGAAGGCGCAGATCACCTCGTCGCTGACGAGCAGCACGTCGTACTCGTCGCAGATCTCGCGGACCCGCTGGAAGTAGCCGGGCGGGGGCGGGAAGCAGCCGCCGGCGTTCTGGACGGGCTCGAGGAAGACAGCGGCCACGGTCTCGGGGCCCTCGTTCTCGATAGCGACGGCGATCTGGTCGGCCGCCCACCGACCGAAGGCCTCGAGGTCGTCACCGTGTTCGGGGGCGCGGTAGAAGTTGGTGTTCGGCACGCGGAAGGTGGAGGGGACCAGCGGCTCGAAGACCGACTTCAAGGCGGGCAGGCCCGTGATGGAGAGCGCGCCCTGCGTGGTGCCGTGGTAGGCGATGGCGCGGCTGATCACCTTGTGCTTGAGCGGCTTGCCGGTGAGCTTGAAGTAGTTCTTGGCCAACTTCCACGCGGTCTCCACGGCCTCGCCGCCGCCGGAGGTGAAGAAGACCCGGTTGAGGTCGCCGGGGGCGTAGCCCGCGATCTTCTTCGCGAGCTCGATGGCGGTCGGGTGGGCGTAGGACCAGAGCGGGAAGAAGGCGAGCTCCGAGGCCTGCTTGGCGGCGGTCTCGGCGAGGTCCGTGCGGCCGTGGCCGAGCTGGTTGACGAAGAGGCCGCCGAGGGCGTCGAGGTAGCGGTTTCCCTTGGCGTCGTAGATGTAGGGCCCCTCGCCCCGGACGATGACGGGTACGTCGGCGTGCTCGTAGCTCGACATCCGGGTGAAGTGCATCCACAGGTGGTCGCGCGCGGCCTCCTGCAGGGCGGCGTGGTCCGCGCTCTCCATGGCGGTCGCCGGTGACGTCACAGGGGTGGGCCGGCCCTTCGCGTCTGATGACATGTGATGCTTCCTCCGGTACGTGCTCGTAGTGGTGACCATCTTGCCTGCGAGAGCACCCTGATGCAAGTGAATCCGTTGTCGTGACACGCTGCTGATATCCAACACGTGTATGTGAGAGGCTCGCAACTACGGAATCCGAAGGTTGTGGGAGGTTGGTCATGAGGGCAGGGTCGTCGGTGGTGTTCCAGGGGGGAAGCGTGTTCGACGGGCACCGTCACCGCCCTGGCGTCGGTGCGGTCGTCTCGGACGGCCGGGTCGTCCAGGTCGCGACCGACACCGACCTCGACCGTCCGGCCGGTGCCGAGGTCGTGGACCTGCGGGGTGGCCTGCTCCTGCCGGGTTTCCAGGACGCCCACGTGCACCCGGTACAGGGCGGTCTCGAGCGGCTGCGCTGCGACCTGTCGGAGGTCGACACCCGTGAGGGCTACCTCGCTGCGATCCGGGCGTACGCCGACGCGAACCCGGACCGGCCGTGGATCGGCGGGGGCGGCTGGTCGATGACCGTCTTCGGACCGGAGGGGCCCACCGCGGCCGAGCTCGACGAGGTGGTGCCTGACCGGCCGGTGCTCCTGCCCAACCGCGACCACCACGGTGGCTGGGTCAACTCCCGCGCGCTCGAGCTCGCCGGGATCGACCGGCGCACCCCCGACCCCGTCGACGGCCGGATCGAGCGGGACGCCGACGGCAACCCGACCGGCACCCTGCACGAGGGAGCGATGCACCTGGTGGAGGCCCTGGTCACCGGCACCACCGACGACGAGTACTACCAGGCGTTGCTCAACGCGCAGGCCTACCTCCACTCCCTCGGGATCACCGCCTGGCAGGAGGCGATCCTCGGTGACTACGCCGCGCTCGACGACGCCTCGTCGGTCTACGTGCGTGCCGCGGAGGAGGGCGTGCTGACCGCTCGGGTCCGGGGCGCCCTGTGGTGGGAACGCGACCGCGGCCTCGAGCAGGTGGAGAGCCTCCTCGAGCGACGCAAGGTGCATGAGCGGGAGCGGTTCGTCCCCGGCTCGGTGAAGATCATGCAGGACGGCATCGCCGAGAACTACACGGCGGGGATGTCCGCGCCCTACCTCGACGGCTGCGGTTGCGCGACGGACAACCAGGGCCTGTCGTTCGTGGACCCCGCGCTGCTGCGGGAGGCGGTCGTGCGACTCGACGCCGAGGGCTTCCAGGTGCACTTCCACGCGATCGGCGACCGGGCCGTGCGGGAGGCTCTCGACGCGGTCGAGCAGGCGCGTACGACGATCGGCCCTAACGACCTGCGCCACCACGTCGCGCACATCCAGGTGATCCATCCCGACGACCGCCGCCGCTTCGCCGCCCTCGGCGTCGCTGCGAACATGCAGCCGTTGTGGGCGGCCTACGACGAGCAGATGACGGATTTGACGCTGCCCTTCCTG
>DATHVS010000166.1:0-6328 GCA_035461195.1 Nocardioidaceae bacterium | reverse complement strand
GCGGAGACGACGAACGGCCCCGACGAAGACGAGACTCCGTAGGGGCCGCTCGGGTCTGGCGGAGGTGGCGGGATTTGAACCCGCGAGAGGGGGTTACCCTCAACCCGCTTAGCAGGCGGGCGCCATAGACCGGACTAGGCGACACCTCCAGACAGCGAAGGACAGGTTACCCGTGGCCACCGCGCGGGAGCCAACCGGGTGCTTCTCAGCTGAGGCGGCGGTAGCCGTGGCCGGTGTTGAGGTGTTCCTGGAGGTCCTTGACGAAGGTGTCCGCGTCGGCGGCGAGCATGCGCATCGGGATGGTCGTCGTACGCCCGTCCCGGAGGCGGATGACGACGCACCGCTCCCCGCGGACCGTCGCGGCCACCACGTCCTCGACGTCCGCCCAGCGGGCAGTCGGCGCCCCGGCCCCGCGGACGAGCCGGACGCGGTAGCCGACGTCGTCGAGCCGGACGACGGTGGCACGGCGGGTCAGGACGAGCCCACCCCCGAGGAGGACGGCCACGGCGACGACGATGCCGACGCCTAGCACGGCGGTGGGCAGGTCGAGCAGGCCGACACCGAGGGTCAGGAGGACGACGGCCACACCGAGGAGGGCGAGCAGAGCGCCGAGGATCCGGGCGGAGAGCGCCGGTGAGATTCGATAGTCGGAAGGCACCCCTCGATTACACCCAACGGCGGGCTAGCCCGCCAAATGCCTGAGTCATGGGCCTTGTCACAGATGTGTGGCTCCGGTCACACTGGTGAGCCCACCCCTTCTTGCGGGCGACCGGAGGTGGCAGACGTGACTTCCTTGGATCGAGCGATCACCGGGCTGGAGCAGGCCCTGGAGCGACCACGACGCCATCAGATGTGGCGGTGGCTGGTCAGCCATCGCATCGCGGGCGTGCTCGAGGCGCTCTCCGGGGAGAACACGCGGGCCGTCGACGCCTGGCTCGCCTCTCGGCAGAGCACGCTCGTGCGCGAGCGCGACGCCCTGCTGCTCAAGCTGAACATGCTCGGCGTCCAGGTCGCCGAGGCCGCCGACGTGGACCCGGTGAGGACCGAGCTGAAGCGGGTCGTCACCGAGCTCGGGCGCCACCGCCAGCGGCTCAACGACCTCGTCTACGACACGGTCGCCCTCGAGCTCGGCGGCTCCGAGTAACCACCCGGACGCGCAGACGCCCCGACCTGCTGGCAGGTCGGGGCGCCCCCGGCGTGTGTCGTCAGCCGTTGTACGACGGCTGCGACTGCGGGTTGAACACGTCCATCCGGACCTTCTTGGCGTCCGCGATGCGCGGATCACGCACGTCGAAGACGTCGAAGCCCTGCTGGATGTCGTTGGAGTAGATGTAGCCGTTGTACCAGTACGCCGACCACGATCCTCCGAGCACGAGCCGCTCGTCGGAGAGCGGGCCACGATCGAACCAGGCGATCTCCTTCGGGTTGGCCGAGTCGGTGAAGTCGAAGACGGAGACACCACCCTGGTACCAGGCCTGCACCATGATGTCCTTGCCCTTGACCGGGATCAGCGAGCCGTTGTGGGCGACGCAGTTCTCGGTGTTGGACTGGGTGCGCGGCATCTTGTAGTAGCTGCGGAACTCCAGCTTCCCGGCGACGATGTCGTAGATGCCGTTGGCGCCCTTCTCCAGGCCGACCGTCGGGTTGCAGGTCGGGCCGCCGCCGCCGCCGAGCTCGTCGGTGAAGACGACCTTGGTGCCGGCGTTGTTGAACGTCGCCGAGTGCCAGAAGGCGAAGTTCTCGGTGTCGCGGACCGTCTCGGTCACCACCGGGTTGGCCCGGTCGGAGATGTCGAGGAGGATCCCGTCGCCCATGCAGGCGCCCGCAGCGATGTCCTTGCTGGGGTAGGCGGTGATGTCGTGGCAGCCGCTCGTCTCACGCGAGTAGTTGCCCGACGGGTTGCCGCCGTCCGGGAACAGCACCGGAGTCCCGACCAGCTCGGCGTCCTGCGGCGAGTCGACCGGCACCTTCACCACGCTGATCTTGTCGTGCGGCGGCTGGCAGTCCGGGAACGTCGCGTTCGGGGCGTAGGACGAGACGTAGACGTAGACGTCCTTGCCGTCCTTCGTCGGCGCCAGGGTGTGGGTGTGGGAGCCGCAGTCGGTCTCGACCGCCGCGACGTACTTCGGTGCCGCCGGCTTGCTGATGCCGAAGACGCGGATGCCCTCCCACGACTCTTTGACCGCCGCCGACTGCCCTGTGCTGGAGCAGGAGTCGTCGCTCCGGCTCGAGTCGACACTCAGGACGAGCAGGTTGCCGTGGACCGAGATGTCGTTCTGGGCCCCCGGGCACACGACCTGCGTGACCAGCCGCGGCTGGGCCGGACGGCGGACGTCGATGACGTTGAAGCCCTCGTAGTTGCCCGCGTAGGCGAAGCCGTCCCGGAACGCGAGGTCGCTGTTGTAGGCCGTCTCGCTCGCGAAGGCCCCTTCCTTGGCGAGGTTCGCGATGAGGGACATGTTGGGGCTGCTGGCCGTCTCACCCGGGGCGAGCACGGCGTCGCTGTCGTCGAGCTGGGAGATGTCCTGGCCCGGCAGACAACCCATGGCGAAGTTGTCGCCTGCACGCTCCAGAGCGCGCTGCAGACCGGGCGGGCAGTCCTCCTCGGTCGTGGTTGATTCGTGGGTGTCGCCATCGTGCGCGACCACGGGGGCCGCTGTGGCGGCGAGCCCGATCGCGAACAACGCGGCTACGGCCATCCGGACGCCTGATGAGCGCCGGGGGGACGCGCGACGTACGACTACGTTCATGCGGTGACCTTCCGTCGAGGACGTGACCTGGGTCACGTCCGATTCCGGATATGTCGTACCTTGTCCCTCTGTCAAAGTAAAGACCCTCATCGTCACCGGCCCCGAAGGGAGGGCGCAGTATGACGCCCCGCCACCTGAAGAGCACCAGGCTCGCCGCGCTTGCCCTGGCCGGCGCCCTGCTCACCGCCGGCTGCGACGCGGCGCAGGGTGATCAGGATCAGGCCGCGGGTTCTGCGGCGCCGGAGGCGAGCGTGACTGTCCTCCAGCCGGGTCGTCCCGGCGAGGGCGCCGCCACCGTCGACCCGGACGAGGTCCGCACCGAACGGGAGTGGAACCACGCCGACGTCGCCTTCATGCAGATGATGATCCCGCACCACGCTCAAGCGCTGGAGATGTCCCGTCTGGCCGACACCCGAGCCCACGACGAGCGGGTGAGGGCTCTGGCCCGGCGCATCCAGGGCGCCCAGGGCCCCGAGATCATGTCGATGGCCGCCTGGCTGGACGCGCGGAACATCGACGTACCGAAGGCCGCCGAGGACCCCTCGTCGTACGACCACGGCGCCCACGGCCACAGCGAGATGGCGGGTATGCTCACCGACGAGCAGACGGGGCAGCTCGAGGCCGCCGACGGCCGCAGGTTCGACCAGCTCTTCCTGAAGGGGATGATCAGCCACCACCGCGGGGCGGTCAAGATGGCGCAGACCGCCGCCACGGAGGGCGTCGACCTGCAGGTCGCCGAGATGGCTGCTGACGTGGCGGTCGGGCAGGCCGCCGAGATCCAGCGGATGCGCGAGCTCCTCTCGGAGCTCTAGCCACTTGGCAGAGGGGGCGGGATTCGAACCCGCGGCTGACATCTCTGCCAGCGACCGCTTTCAAGGCGGTTCCGTTCGGCCACTCCGGCACCCCTCCTCGGACCGGCCCGCGCGGGATCGCCCGCGAGCCGACCACGCAGCAGATTCTAGGGGAGGGGGTCTCGGGCCTCAGAGGTCGAGGGTCACGAGCACGTCGCCCTCCTGGACCACGTCCCCCTCGCCGACCTTGACGGCCGTGACCGTCCCCCCGGTCTCGGTCAGGACCGGGATCTCCATCTTCATCGACTCCAGGAGTACGACAGGGTCGCCTGCGGCGAGCCGGTCACCTGGGGAGACGACGACCTTCATCACGTTCGCCACCATCTCGGCGACGATCTCTGCTGTCTTCGGGGCGCGAGCCATGGCGGGACCGTACACGTGCTCGATCGTTACCCGCAGGTACGTCGATCGCCGCCTAGCCCGGGGACACCAGGGCGCGTGGTGTGCCGTCGGCGGAGAGCCGCCCCACCCCTGAGGACCAGTCCGAGAAGACCGAAACCTCGACGTCTGCTCGCCCTCCCACGGACGACCAAGGCACCACGACCCGCAGGTCGCGGCCATGGACGGTGAAGGAGCCGGGGAACTCGACGAAACCGTCCGGCGTCCGGAGGAACGCACGCCATCCGTGGCGACCCCCGTCGAGCAGCACCTGGTAGTCGCTCTCGCCGGAGCGGGAACGGAAGAGGTCCACTCCGACGCCGTGCACCTCGCGGTCGGCCAGGCGAGCCGGGACGACGCCGGCCAGGGTGACGACGACGGCCAGGTCCCCGCCGCTCTCGTGGAGGCCGACCCGACTCAGGTCGGCGTAGGCGGGGCCTCTGCCGTGGTCCGCAGCCGGGTCGTCGAGGGCGGCCAGCTCGTCCCAGGTGGTGGCGCCGGCGGTCTCGGGCCGTCCAGGACCGGTGGTCGACGCGGCCGGGCCGGCTGAGGTACTCCCGCGCCGGCCCGGCGCTGCGTGCGCCTGGTTCCTGGCCGCCACCTCTGCTTCCTGCGCCAGCTCGGCCTTGGGCCGGGTGCCGCCCCCCTCGACGTCCCCGGCCCCGGCACAGCCGGCGAGCAGGACGAGCAGGACGAGCAGGGAGACGACTCCCGTGGGGGCGGGGTGCCAGGTCCCGGCACCCCGCCCGTGGGAGTGAGCGCAGGAGCCCACTTCCAGTCCGCTCCTCACCGGTCCGCGCCACTGCCTGCCGTGGGGACCTCGACGACCTCTCAGAGCGTTGAACGGGCGGCGCCGTAGCGGGTTACGGCTTCGCTATGACACGGTCCACGTGGTCTAGGCCGGGACGCGGGCGGTGCGGGGCTCACAGCAGAGGCTGGAGCCGGCCCGGTTCGGGACGGTGGGCGGCGAGCTCCTCGAGCTGGCGCGCGCGGCGACCCCGGGCACCGGTCAGGAAGAGGTCGGCCCGGATGATCACGTAGCCCACACCCAGCCCGAGCGCCAGGCTGTAGACGACGGTCAGCACGGCCTCCGGCATCGGCACCGTGGGGTCGATGAAGGAGAGGGCGACAACGGCGAGGCCGGGTGCACCGAACGCGCAGACCCACCAACCCTGGCGCCGGCGGGCGCGAGTGGACACGCCCCAGGCGAGCGCAGGGAAGCCGAGCAGGACCTCGATCGGGCGAGGCACCGCGCCGAGGAGGTCGCGCACGGTCTCGAAGGTGGTGTCGACGCTGGAGATGAGCGCGGGAGACCCCCACTGCGTGAGCGCTGCTGTGTAGGCGAGAGTGAGCGTGAGGAGAGCGACGCCACTGATGATCATCACGGCACCGCGGCGACCCAGGCCGTGCAGGCCGGCACCGAGCCGGTACACCAGCGCGAGCGCGCCCAGCAAAGAGAACCCGATGGCCAGGTAGCCGGTCCGCTCCAGGGACAGCTCGGCGCCCCAGGCGCGGACACCGAAGGCGCCGACGACCCCCACCAGGGCCGCGATCCCCACCTCGCGCACGACCCCGCTGAACCGGGCGGCCGGGGTGGTCGCCAGCACCGCGAGAAGGCCGGTCACGACCGCCGTCGCCACCGCGGCCCCGGCAACGAGCACCGCCGACTGCGTGACCGCCGCCGCGACGGAGAGCCCGAGGGCGAGACCACCGCTCATGAGTGGCCGGCCACCGCTGCGCACGGCAAGGCCGTGGGTGAAGAGGGTGGTGAGGGCGACCGCACCGCTGAGGCGCACCACGTCGGGCACGTCGTCGACGACCCACGGCAGCACCGCCGCGCCCAGGCCCACACCGATCCCGGTGAACCACAAGACCTTCCAGAGGGCGTCGACGAACATCGACATGCGTGAGCCGCGCGACGCCGGCGGTCGTTTCGGCCGGGAAGCGGTCTGTCCCTTCCGGCCCTTCGCCGGCTTGGGTGACCTCGGCGGCTTCGACGGTGGGTGTCGCCGTGTCTCCTGCTTGCGTTGAGGCCGGGTCCGGGCCTGTGCAGGCGGCTCGCTCCGTCGCGACCGCGCGGGGGCGGGGGTCGACGCACGTGCCGGTGCCGGCTCAGGCGTGGATGCAGGTGCCGGGGCGGGGGTCGGGGCCGGTCGCGGGGCAGTGGGCGGCGGAGGCTTGGGAGCCTGCTCGGGGGCAGGTCGAGGGGCGCGCGGCTGCTCCGTCGACGGGCGCGGTCTGGCCTTCCACCTGAGTCGCTTGGGCGGAGGTGTCGCGCGACGTCGACCGGGCCTCTGCTCGGCACTCACCACGGTCACCCTCACGACGGAAGTCGGACAGTCAGCTCCC
>DATHVS010000165.1:0-1587 GCA_035461195.1 Nocardioidaceae bacterium | reverse complement strand
CCCGGACTGCGGCGTCCCCGCACGCCGGGTCGGGAGCTCAAGGTCGTCGGGGCAAAGGAGCACAACCTCCAAGACGTCGACGTGCGCTTCCCGCTGGGGATGTTCGTGGCTGTGACGGGTGTGTCCGGGTCGGGCAAGTCGACCCTGGTCAACGACATTCTGTACACCGCGCTCGCCAAGCAGATCTACAACGCGCGTACCGTCCCGGGTCGCCACAAACGGATCGAGGGGCTCGACGAGGTCGACAAGGTGATCCATGTCGACCAGTCGCCCATCGGTCGGACCCCGCGCTCCAACCCGGCGACGTACACCGGTGTGTTCGACCACGTCCGCAAGCTCTTCGCGTCCACGCCTGAGGCGAAGATGCGCGGATACCTCCAGGGCAGGTTCTCGTTCAACGTCAAGGGCGGCCGCTGCGAGGCGTGCTCCGGCGACGGCACGATCAAGATCGAGATGAACTTCCTGCCGGACGTCTACGTCCCCTGCGAGGTCTGCCACGGGGCGCGCTACAACCGCGAGACGCTCGAGGTGCACTACAAGAGCAAGACCATCGCCGAGGTCCTCGACATGCCGATCGAGGAGGCGGTCGACTTCTTCGAGGCGATCCCGGCGATCTCGCGCCATCTGCGCACCCTGGTCGACGTGGGTCTGGGCTACGTCCGCCTCGGTCAGCCGGCGCCCACCCTCTCGGGTGGTGAGGCGCAGCGGGTCAAGCTCGCGGCCGAGCTCCAGAAGCGCTCCACCGGACGCACGGTCTACGTCCTCGACGAGCCGACGACCGGCCTGCACTTCGAGGACATCCGCAAGCTGCTCCTCGTGCTCGGCAGGCTCGTCGACCAGGGCAACACCGTGCTGGTCATCGAGCACAACCTCGACGTCATCAAGACCGCCGACTGGATCGTCGACATGGGCCCCGAAGGAGGGAACCGCGGAGGCATGGTCGTGGCCGAGGGGACGCCCGAGGACGTCGCCGCCAACCCCGCCTCCTACACCGGCCAGTTCCTCGCGCCGTTGCTCGAGGGGCGTGCGGCGGCGGTGTCGAAGCCGGGCGGCGACGCCAAACGGGCGAGGAAGACGGTGGCGGCCACGTCGGGGAAGAAGTCCACGACCAGGTCGGCCGCGACCAAGAAGGCGGGGGCGAGGAAGGCACCGACCAAGACCGCCAAGCGGGGTTGAGCCCCACTCGGAGTGAGGGCCTGGGCTGCGGAGATAGTGTGACGTTCAACGATGACACCGAGCCGGAGGTCCGTCATGGGTGAGCACGGTCGTGGGATGAGCCGACGAGTCCTGATCCGAGGTGCCGCACTGACCGGTGTGGCCGCGCCGGTGCTCGCGGCGTGCGGCTCCGAGGACGACACGAACGGCAACGGCCAGACCGCCGGCTCGCCCGACGGGGCGGAGTCACCGGAGTCGCCCGACGAGGGCCAGGGGGGCGACACGACGGTCGCCACCTCCGACGTACCCGTGGGCGGCGGCACCATCCTCGCCGAGGAGATGGTCGTGGTGACCCAGCCGAGCGAGGGGGAGTTCAAGGCGTTCAGTGCTGTGTGCACCCACCAGGGATGTCCCGTGCAGTCGATCAGCGAC
>DATHVS010000164.1:0-3835 GCA_035461195.1 Nocardioidaceae bacterium | reverse complement strand
GGACCGAACGGGATCACCGACCAGGTGAGGAAGGCCGGGATCACCATGACGATCGGGGCGAGCAGGTAGACGGCCTTGTCGGCCGCCTTCGGGATCACGTCCTCCTTCAGCGCCAGCTTCACGCCGTCGGCGAGGCTCTGGAGGAGACCGAAGGGACCGTGCACGTTGGGTCCGGGCCGGTGCTGCATCCGCCCGACCACACGCCGCTCGAACCAGATGTTGAACAGGGTCAGCAGGACCAGGACCAAGAAGATCAGCACGGCCTTGACGATCACCAGCCAGAGCGGGTCCTGGCCGAAGGCCGAGAGGTCGTCGGCGGCGAGGACGCGGTCGCTCGTCAGCGGGCTCAGCCCGGCGAGTGTCATGGGGCTCATGCTCGACCTTCCTGGGACGTGCTCGGGACGACACCCTCGAGTCGGACCTCGGCGCCGGAGGCAGAGACACCCAGGTCCCGGGCCAGCGAGACCCCGCTCGAGGAGGTTGGTGCCCAGACCACATGGTCGGGCAGGTCGGCGATCCCGACGGGCAGCTCGACCGACCCCCGGTCGGAGGCCACGGTGACGAGCTGGCCCTGCTGGACACCGAGCTGCGCGAGGGTCGAGGGCGACACCAGCAGCACCGCCCGGCGACCGGTGGCCTTGAGGTACTCGTCGCCGTCGAGCATCCGGCCGTCGTCGATCAGCTGCTTCCACGTGGCGAGGACGTAGTGGCCGCCGGCGAGGGCGTCGCCGCGGGCCGGGGCCCCCGCGTCGACCGAGGCGGGCAACGACGTCCGCTCCCCGTCCCACGGTCCGAAGGACTCCATCTCGGAGCGGGCCTGCTCGACGGTGCGGATGCCGAACGGCACGCCCATCTCCTCGGCGATCCCGGCGAGGATGCGGACCTCGGGCAGCGAGCTCGGCTCGTGGAAGACCTGGCCGAAGGACCGGACCCGGCCTTCCCAGTCGACGAACGAGCCGGACTTCTCGGTCACCGGGGCGACCGGCAGGATCACGTCGGCGTGCGGCGAGACGTCGCCGGCCCGGACCTCGAGGGAGACCACGAACTCGGCGGCGGCCAGGGCGGACTCCGCCAGCTGCGGGTCGGCGAGGTCGCGCAGCTCGACGCCCGCGACCACCAGGCCCTTGAGCTCACCGGCGGCGGCGTCAGCGACGATCCGGTCGCCGTCACGACCGGGACGGTCGGGCAGAGAGGTCACGCCCCAGGCGGCCCCGGCGTCGACGCGGGCGTCGACCACCGAGACGGGGCGTCCGCCGGGAAGCAGGTTCGGCAGGCAGCCGACCTCGGCGGCACCCCGGTCGCCCGCCCGGCGCGGGACCCAGGCGAGCTTGGCGCCCGTCGTACCGGCGAGCGTCGCGACGGCGGAGAGCGCGCCGGGCACGGCGGCCATCCGCTCGCCGACCAGGATCACCCCGCCCCCGTCGAGGGCCACCTCGCCGTCGTGGGCGAGCGCCTCGACCACACGGGGCTCGTCGCCGGGGGCGGCCTGCAGCAGCGTGCCGCGGAGCTTGGTGAGCCCGCGCGAGGTGAACGGGGCGACGGAGTAGACCTCGGTGCCCTTCAGCGCGGCCTTGCGCAGACGCAGGAACACGATCGGGGACTCGTCCTCGGGCTCGAACCCGACGAGCACGACCCTGTTGGCCTTCTCCAGGTCGGCGTAGGTCACCTCGAGCGAACGGCCCACCACGTGGGCCGCCAGGAAGTCCGCCTCCTCCGCGGAGTGCGGCCGGGCCCGGAAGTCGATGTCGTTCGTGCCGAGCGCGACGCGGGCGAACTTGGAGTACGCGTAGGCATCCTCGGCGGTGAGCCGGCCGCCGGTGAGCACACCGACCGAGCCCTGCGCCCGCTGGAGGCCGCGGGCCGCGACGGCGAGCGCCTCGGGCCAGGAGGCCGGACGCAGCTCCCCGTCCTCCTCGTCGCGGACGAGCGGGTGGGTGAGCCTGTCGGGCTGGCGGGACCACATGAACCCGAACCGGCCCCTGTCGCAGTTCCACTCCTCGTTGACCGCCGGATCCTCACCGGCGAGGCGACGGGTCACCTTGCCGCGACGGTGGTCGGTGCGCTGCGCGCAGCCCGACGCGCAGTGCTCGCAGACCGACGGCGTGGAGACCAGGTCGAAGGGGCGGGCCCGGAAGCGGTACGACGCCGAGGTGAGCGCGCCCACGGGGCAGATCTGGATCGTGTTGCCCGAGAAGTAGGACTCGAACGGCTCCTTCTCGTAGATCCCGACCTGCTGGAGGGCACCCCGCTCGATCAGCGCGATGAACGGGTCACCGGCGATCTGCTCGGAGAACCGGGTGCACCGCGCGCAGAGGACGCAGCGCTCGCGGTCCAGGAGCACCTGCGCGGAGATGTTGATGGGCTTGGGGTAGGTGCGCTTCTGCTCGACGTACCGGGACTCCCCGCGACCGTTGGACATGGCCTGGTTCTGGAGCGGGCACTCACCACCCTTGTCGCAGACCGGGCAGTCGAGCGGGTGGTTGATCAGGAGGAACTCCATGATCCCCTGCTGCGCCTTGTCCGCGACGGGGGACGTGGCCTGGGTGCGGACCTTCATGCCGTCGGCGACCTGGAGCGTGCAGGAGGCCTGCGGCTTGGGGATCGGCCGGCCGTTGCCGGCGTCCTCGACCTCCACGAGGCACTGGCGGCAGGCGCCGACCGGCTCGAGCAGCGGGTGGTCGCAGAAGCGCGGCACCTGCACGCCGACCTGCTCGGCCGCCCGGATCACCAGGGTGTCCTTGGGGACGCTCACCTCGACGTCGTCGATGGTGAGCGTCACGAGGTCCGCCTTCTCGACGGCTCCGTCGGGCTGGTTGGTGGAGACGCTCATACGTGTGCTCCCGCGGGTGCGAAGAGGGTGGAGGCGGCCGGGTCGAACGGGCAGCCGCCGTGCTCGAGGTGCGCGATGTACTCGTCGCGGAAGTACTGGATCGACGAGGTGATCGGGCTGGTCGCGCCGTCGCCGAGCGCGCAGAACGCCCGCCCGAGGATGTTGTCGCACTGGTCGAGCAGCAGCTCGAGGTCGGCCTCGGTGCCCTGGCCGCGCTCGAGACGCTCCAGCGTCTGCACCAGCCACCACGTGCCCTCGCGGCAGGGCGTGCACTTGCCGCACGACTCGTGCTTGTAGAACTCCGTCCAGCGCAGCACGGCCCGCACCACGCAGGTCGTGTCGTCGAAGATCTGCAGCGCCTTCGTGCCCAGCATGGAGCCCGCGCCCGCGACACCCTCGTAGTCGAGGGGTACGTCGAGGTGCTCGGCGGTCAGGATCGGGGTGGACGACCCGCCCGGGGTCCAGAACTTCAGCTCGTGGCCCTCGCGGACGCCCCCGGCGAGGTCGAGCAGCTCGCGCAGCGTGATGCCGAGGGGCGCTTCGTACTGGCCGGGGCGCGTCACGTGGCCGGAGAGGGAGTAGAGGGTCATGCCCTTGCTCTTCTCGGTGCCCATCGACCCGAACCAGTCGGCGCCGTTGGCCACGATGCACGGCACCGAGGCGATGCTCTCCACGTTGTTGATCACCGTCGGTGCGGCGTACAGGCCGGCGACCGCGGGGAACGGCGGACGCAGACGCGGCTGGCCGCGGCGACCCTCGAGGGAGTCGAGGAGCGCGGTCTCCTCACCGCAGATGTAGGCACCGGCGCCGGCGTGCACGGTCAGCTCGAGGTCGAAGCCCGAGCCGTGGATGTTCTTGCCGAGATGCCCGGCGAGGTAGGCCTCCTGCACCGCCCGCTGGAGACGGCGCACGACGTGGAGCACCTCGCCGCGGACGTAGATGAAGGCGTGGTTGGCCCGGATCGCGTAGGAGGAGATGATCACGCCCTCGACCAGGGTGTGCGGC
>DATHVS010000163.1:0-62036 GCA_035461195.1 Nocardioidaceae bacterium | reverse complement strand
TACACCTTCAACATCGACGACTTCGAGCCGATCACCGGCCGGGTGCACCAGCCGCCGCCGGTGCACCAGGTCTTCGAGGGCCACAACTTCGTGGTCTGCAACTTCGTGCCGCGCAAGGTCGACTACCACCCTCTCGCCGTGCCCGTGCCGTACTACCACTCCAACGTCGACAGCGACGAGGTGATGTTCTACGTCGGCGGGGACTACGAGGCGCGCAAGGGCTCGGGCATCAACGTCGGCTCGATCTCGCTGCACCCGGGCGGCTACGCCCACGGGCCCCAGCCGTCGGCGATCGAGGCGTCCCTCGGGGCGGAGGCCTTCGACGAGCTCGCGGTCATGGTCGACACGTTCCGGCCCCTCGACCTCGGTGAGGGCGGACTGGCGTCCGAGGACCCGGCGTACGCCTGGACGTGGGCCGGCCGCGGACCGGACGCAGCGGGCGACGACGGCGGCCCGGCGGTGTACTCCAACAGCTGACCGGAGGAGACTCGGCTCGTGCCCGACTTCGTCGCCTTCCTCAGAGCGGTCAACCTCGGCCGAACCCGCAAGGTGCCGATGGCCGAGGCGCGAGAGCGGCTCGGCGAGGCCGGCCTGGCGGACGTCGAGACCTACCTCCAGACCGGCAACGTCCGGTTCGCCACGACGTTGCGTTCGCGGACGAGGGTCGAGCGCCTCGTCGAGGAGGTGCTGGGGGAGTGGTGCGGCTTCGACGTGCCCACCATGGTGCTCACTCCCGCCGAGCTTCGCCACGTGTACGTCGACGCGCTGACCGTTGCGACGCCGGTGGAGAAGGTCGCGCGCCGCTACGTCACGTTCCTCAAGGAGGAGCCGACCGCCGAGGCAGCTGCCCCGATCGACGCGTGGGCCCACGACGGAGAGGCGGCCCGGGTCGTGGGCCGGGCCGTGCACTGGTGGCTGTCCACGCCGACCCGGCAGGCCCGGCTGAGCAACGCCCGCATCGAGCAGGCGCTCGGGACCGGGACGACCCGCGACCTCAAGGTGGTCACGACGCTGGCCGAGCGCTGGGGCGGCTAGGTTGCTGCCATGACCGACGGGCTCCAGATCGCGACAGACGCCGGGGCACTCCGGGTCACCTTCGACCGGCCCGAACGGCTCAACGCGTTCACCGCGGAGATGGCCGACCGGCTTGCCGAGGAGATCGAGCAGGTGGGGGCGCGCGACGGGGTGCACGTCGTGGTTCTGCGCGGCTCGGGAGCGGCGTTCAGTGCGGGGGCCGACCTGAGCGGGGCCGACGCACACGAGAGCTTCGACGTGACCAGCCTCGACCGTGCCAACCGCATCGTCCGGGCGATCACCACCTCGCCGAAGCCCTGCGTCGCTGTGGTGAACGGCGTCGCCGCGGGGGTGGGCTGCTCGGCGGCCCTGGCCTGCGACCTCGTGGTGGCGGCGGAGTCGGCGAGCTTCCTGCTCGCGTTCGCCAGGATCGGGCTGATGCCGGACGGCGGAGCGACCGCGACGGTCGCGGCCTCGGTCGGTCGCGCCCGGGCGATGCGGATGGCGCTGCTGGGCGAGGCGATGCAGGCGCACGAGGCGTACGACGCGGGACTGGTCAGCCACCTGGTCCCCGACGCGGACCTCGACGAGAACGCGGAGCGGCTCGTCGCAAGGCTCGTGGCGGGCCCACCGCTCGCCCACACCGCCACGAAGCGAGCGGTGAACGCCGCGACCCTCGATCGGCTCGAGGCAGCCCTCGAGCGGGAGCGCAGCGGGCAGGCCGTGCTGCTCCGGACCGCTGACGCGGCCGAGGGCATGCGGGCGTTCGCGGAGAAGCGCCGGCCGGTCTTCCGCGGCGAGTAACCGGCAGTGCCTCGAGAGGTCGCCGGGACCGGGGACCTTCGTCCCAGGGGGTCCCGACCTTGTGCTCTCGGAACTGTCGGCGGACCACTCCAGGATGATCGCCATGAACCCCGCAGCCACGCTTGTCACGCCCGCCCCCAGCGCCCTCGCCCACCAGTGCCACGCGTGCCGTCGCCACTGGGCCCTCCGCGTCGTCCCGCACCCCGCCGGCGGCGTGGTCGTGTGCAGGTACTGCAGGGTCGTCCGGGCCAGTGTCCCGACGTCGTCGGGTCGTCGGGTCGCGCTGGGCTGACAACTGGGCCTGACAGCTGGGCTGAGCGGGGCTCCGGGCAGACCCGCGGCTCAGACCAGGGCCGCCCCGGCGGACCGGATCTCTTCGAGGGCGGCCTTCGAGCCGGCCTCGGTCGTGCCGGCGACCAGCTCGGTGAGCAAACGGACGTTGAAGCCCTCCCGCACCGCGTCGAGGGTCGTCACCCGGACGGTGTGGTCGGTCGGGACCCCGCACACGTCCACGTCGGTGATGCCGTGGTCACGCAGCCAGCCGGCCAGGGCGACCCCTTCGGCCGTGCGGCCCTCGAAGCCCGAACGTGCCGAACCGTGCTCGCCCTTGAGGAAGATCGCGTCGAAGGGCTGGGGGTCGAGGTTGGGGTGGAACGCCTCCCCGTCGGTGCCGACCACGCAGTGTGGCGGCCAGGTCTCGGAGAAGTCGGGATCCTTGGAGAAATGGCTCCCGGGGTCGACGTGGTGGTCACGGGTCGCCACGGCGACCGAGTAGTCGGGGGCCTTGGGGTCCTTCGCGCTCCAGTGGTGGAGCAGCTCTCCGATGCGGAAGGCCACCTCGGCGCCCCCGTGCACGGGGAGCCTGCCGCCTTCGCAGAAGTCGTTCTGGACGTCGACCACGATGAGTGCGCGCTTCATGAGGACACGCTAGCCCCGGAACGCGTCGGTGGTCAGGGGGTCGAAGGGCCCGAGATGTCCGGCGTGCTCAACCGCAGCCGGGGGGCCGGGTCAGTCACCGAGGTGAAGGGTGGGGATCACCGGCTCGCCGCGAGAGAGCATCCGCGCGGGCAGAGGGAGCTCCTCGCGCACCCGCAGGTGCCGGTCCCGGGCGGTGTCGAGGGCCTCCCGGCCCACCACCTCGCCGTCGCGCACCAGCGGCACGAGCAGCTCGCGGTCGTTGCCGTCGTCGACGGGCGGCTCGCCCACGCCGACGACCTCGGCCTCGGCGACGCCCTTGCTGTTGAGCCGGCGCAGGGCGTACTTCCGTCCGCCGATGGAGACCTTGTCCTTGCTCTTCTTGGCCACCGAGACCATCTCGCCGCTGTCGTTCTCACGGGCGACGAGCTTGTAGACGAAGCCCGAGGTGGGGTGGCCGCTGCCCGTGACGAGGGAGGTGCCAACGCCGTACCCGTCGACCGGTGCAGCGGCGAGCGCGGCGATCGCGTGCTCGTCGAGGTCGGAGGTGACGATGATCCGCGTGCTCGTGGCGCCGAGCGAGTCGAGCTGCTCGCGGACCTCGGTGGCGAGCATGCCGAGGTCGCCCGAGTCGATTCGCACCGCGCCGAGCTCGGGGCCGGCCACGTCGACCGCGAGCCTCACGGCCTCGCTGATGTCGAAGGTGTCGATGAGCAGGCTGGTGCCCTTGCCGAGGGACTCGACCTGCGCGGTGAAGGCGTCGCGCTCGGAGTCGTGGAGCAGCGTGAAGCTGTGCGCGCTCGTGCCGGTGGTGGGGACGCCGTACCTCTGCCGCGCCGCGAGGTTCGACGTGGCGGCGAAGCCCGCGATGTACGCCGCCCTCGCTGCCGCGACGGCTGCCTCCTCGTGGGTTCGGCGGGACCCCATCTCGATGCAGGGCCGCTCGCACGAGCACCAGGTCATCCGCGATGCCGCCGAGGCGATGGCGGAGTCGTGGTTGAGGATCGACAGCAGCAGGGTCTCTAGGACGACCGCCTCGGCGAACGTGGACTCGACGACCATGAGGGGGGAGTAGGGGAAGTAGATCTCGCCCTCCGGGTAGCCCCAGATGTCGCCGCCGAAGCGGTAGGACACGAGCCACTCCAGGGTCGGCTCGTCGACGACGTGGTGGGTGTGCAGGACCTCGAGCACCTCCTCGTCGAAGCGGAACCGCTCGAAGGCGTCGAGAGCTCGCCCGACACCGGCCACGACGCCGTAGCGCCTGCCCTCGGGGAGCCGGCGCGGGAAGAGCTCGAAGACCGACCTGCGACGTGCGGTGCCGGCGCGGAGGGCGGCCTGCACCATCGTCAGCTCGTAGTGGTCGGTCAGCAGCGCGGTCGATGCAGTCGTCACCCGTCACAGCCTAGGATGAGGCACGTGTCTGCACCCATGCCCGTCGAGACCGAGCAGCCGGAGGCGGATGAGGTCACCCGGCCGGCGCTGCCGTGGGCGACCATCGTGTGGAACGACCCCGTGAACCTCATGTCCTACGTCACCTACGTCTTCCAGACCTACTTCGGCTACTCCCGCAAGAAGGCCGAGAAGCTGATGTGGGAAGTGCACAAGGACGGCAAGTCGGTGGTGTCGACGGGCTCACGCGAGGAGATGGAGCGCGACGTGCAGGCGATGCACGAGTACGGCCTGTGGGCGACGATGGAGAAGGCGGACGCATGAGCGGCTTCATGCCCCGCGGCAAGGGGGCGATGGCGACCTTCTCGGGCTTCGAGGCCGACCTGCTGCGGTCCCTGGCCTCCCAGCTCGTCGAGCTGCTGCGCAACGAGGCGGCAGCTCCCACGTCGTCGAGCGATCCGCTCGAGGCGATGCTCGACTTCACCGGCCCCACGACCGCGCCCGACGACCCGGTCCTGGCGCGGCTGTTTCCGACGGCCTACCCCGAGGACGAGGAGGCGGCCGGAGAGTTCCGGCGGTTCACCGAGGGAGCGCTGCGGGACGGGAAGGCCCGGAACGCAGCTTTCGTCATCGACACCCTCGAGGAGTCAGGCCTGCCTCCCGAGCTCAAGGAGGACGGGCTCTGGATCGACGTGGAGCTCGACGCGGCCGGGGCCGGCTCCTGGATGCGGTCCTTCACCGACATCCGTCTCGCGCTGGCGACCCGACTGGGCGTCGAGGAGGGCGACGAGGACTACTGGCGCAGCCTGCCCGACGACGACCCGCGCACCCACGTGCACGACATCTACGAGTGGGTCGGGTACCTCCAGGAGACGCTGGTCGCGTCCGTGGCGCCGGAGGGGTGACCGGGCAGGTCTCACGATCCGGACCGGGGGCCGGCCCGAGGGGCAGTCCGCGGCCCCCGGATACCCTCGTGGGGTGCTGAGGATCGACCGTTCCGTCTACGACGCCATCGTGGCCCACGCCAAGAAGGACCACCCCGACGAGGCGTGTGGCGTGGTCGCCGGCCCCGAAGGGTCCGACACCCCGACCCGGTTCGTCCCGATGGTCAACGCCGCGATGTCGACCACGTTCTACGAGTTCGACCCGGCGGAGACCCTCGCGCTCTACAAGGAGATGGACAGGCGCGACGAGGAGCCGGTGGTGATCTACCACTCGCACACGGCCACCGAGGCCCACCCGTCGCGCACCGACATCAAGCTGGCCTCGGAGCCGAACGCGCACTACGTGCTCGTCTCCACACGCGAGCACGGGAATAGCGAGGGGCCGGTGGAGTTTAGGTCGTACAGGATCGTTGACGGCGAGGTCACCGAGGAAGAAGTCTCGGTGGTGGACGCCGCGGAGGCCTGAGGCGTCCCGCGCCAGATCCCACGACATGAGTCACGAGAGCCGACCAGAGATTTCAAGGAGCCAGACCTGATGGCCATCGACGTACGCATCCCGACCATCCTTCGCACCTACACCGACGGCGAGAAGGCCGTGACCGGTGAGGGTGGCACCCTGGCCGAGCTCATCGAGAACCTCGAGTCCAACCACCCCGGCATCAAGGAGCGGCTGGTCGACGGCTCCGAGCTGCGCCGGTTCGTCAACGTCTACGTCAACGACGAGGACGTCCGGTTCACCGGCGGCCTGGAGACCAAGCTCGACGACGGCGACGAGGTCGTCGTGCTGCCTGCCGTGGCCGGTGGCTCCGGCGCGACGCCGGTGACGCAGGGCTAGATGCTCTACAACTCCCTCCTCGACTCGGTGGGAGGCACACCGCTGGTGGGCCTGCCCCGGCTCTCGCCGACCCCCGACGTACGGCTGTGGGCCAAGCTCGAGGATCGCAACCCGACCGGCTCCATCAAGGACCGCGCTGCGTTGAAGATGTTCGAGCAGGCGGAGAAGGACGGCATCCTGACCCCGGGCTGCACGATCTTGGAGCCGACGTCGGGAAACACCGGCATCTCGTTGGCGATGGTGGCCAAGCTGCGCGGTTACCGCATGGTCTGCGTGATGCCGGAGAACACCTCCGAGGAGCGGCGCCTGCTGCTGCGGATGTGGGGTGCGGAGATCGTGTCCTCGCCGGCGGCCGGTGGCTCCAACGAGGCGGTCCGGGTGGCGAAGATCCTGGCCGAGGAGAACCCCGAGTGGGTGATGCTCTACCAGTACGGCAACCCCGCCAACCCGCTCGCGCACTACGAGGGCACGGCGCCGGAGATCCTTGCCGACCTGCCGACCGTGACCCACTTCGTCGCGGGCCTCGGCACCACCGGCACGCTCATGGGCGCCGGCCGTTTCTTCAAGGAGCACGCCCCGCACGTGCGCATCGTCGCCGCCGAGCCCCGCTACGGCGAGCTCGTCTACGGCCTGCGCAACATGGACGAGGGGTTCGTGCCCGAGCTCTACGACCCGGAGATGATCGACGCCCGATTCTCCGTGGGCCCGCGCGACGCGGTACGCCGGGTACGGGAGCTGCTCGAGGAGGAGGGTATCTTCGCCGGCATCTCCACTGGCGCGATCCTGCACGCTGCGATGGCGCAGGCCCGCAAGTCCGTGAAGTCGGGCGAGCGCGCCGACATCGTCTTCGTCGTGTGCGACGGTGGCTGGAAGTACCTCTCGACCGGGGCCTACGAAGGCACGCTCGAGGAGGCCGAGGAGCGCCTCGACGGCCAGCTCTGGGCCTGATCGGCGGGAGGGGCATGTTCTACCGGCTGCTCAAGGCGGTCCTCGCCACGCTCTTCAAGGTGGTCTACCGCCCCACCGTCACCGGGCTGGAGAACCTCCCGCCACAGGGGCCGGTCCTTCTCGCCAGCAACCACCTGTCCTTCGTCGACAGCATGGTGATCCCGATGCTCGTGCCGCGGCGGGTGGCCTTCCTGGCCAAGAGCGACTACTTCACCGGCACCGGAGTGAAGGGTGCGTTGAGCCGCTGGTGGTTCACCGGGTTCGGCATGATCCCGGTCGACCGTGACGACACCAGGGCGGCCCAGGCGTCCCTCGACGCGGCGTTGTCCGTCCTCGCGGCCGGCGGGGTGTTCGGGATCTACCCGGAGGGGACGCGGTCCCGGGACGGCCGGCTCTACCGAGGCCGGACGGGGGTGGCCTGGCTCGCCATGACGTCGGGAGCGCCCGTCGTACCCGTGGCGCTCGTGGGCACCGACCGGCTCCAGCCCGTCGGCGCCCGGCTGCCGCGGCCGGCGAAGGTCTCGATGCACGTCGGCGCACCGATCGACCCCGAGGGACGGTTCGAGGGACTCCCGGCCGGGCGGGCGCGACGCGAGCTGACCGACGAGGTCATGGCAGCGATCCAGGCGATGTCCGGGCAGGAGCCCGCAGGGACCTACAACACCCGTCCGGGCGTCGAGACCTGAGCATCGGGTGCGGGGCCTCGGGCTCAGTCTTCCTCGGTGCGCTTCACAGGGTGGGCGGGCTCGCAGGGAACGAACACCTCGGTGCGTGGCTCGGGCACCTCGGGGCCGTCGAGGTAGCTCTCCCACGGCGCACCGACCGTGACGTATCCCTCCTCGATCAGCCAGGAGATCGCCGCGTCGTACGCCGCCCCGACGTCGTCGTAGGCCCCGACGTGCATGGTCCGGGCGACCCGGCCCGCAGGCAGCTCGGCGGCCTCGACGCGCCCCTCGGGCTTCACCACGTCGTTGCACGGGAAGCCGACCTCTGCCTCGAAGCCAGCCTCCTCGAGGACCCGGTAGCGCCCGAACGGGGCACCGGTCGGGTGGAGCCCCTGCTTGTCGAGCGCGCGGATGATCTCTCCGAACGCAGACCCCAGGAACTCGGGCATCTCCTCGACGGTGACCTGCGCGCGTACGACGGCCGTGTGCTGCGCCTGAAGGTCCACGAACTGCGTCTCGTACCTCATGGACCCAGTCTCGCCGGGCTCGGGCGCCCGGGGGCAGGGGCGAAGGTCCCCGTCATCAGGCGTCCGGCGCCCGGACGTGACGACCGTCGCAACGTGACGTGGGTCGCTCAGGCGAGAGATCGGCGCCTGCCGCCGTTAGCCTTGCTCGGATGGCAGATGCACCAATCGGGATCTTCGACTCAGGCTTCGGTGGGCTCACCGTTGCCCGAGCGGTGATCGACCAGCTGCCCCACGAGCCGATCCTCTACCTCGGTGACACCGCCCGCCAGCCCTACGGCCCGAAGCCGATCGGCGAGGTGCGGGAGTACGCCCTCGAGTGCCTCGACCACCTCGTCGACGAGGGCGTCAAGGCGCTCGTCATCGCCTGCAACTCCGCCAGCGCGGCGGTGCTCCGCGACGCCCGGGAGCGCTACCCCGTACCGGTGGTGGAGGTGATCTTCCCGGCCACGAGGCGGGCGGTCGCCGCGAGCCGCACCGGCCAGATCGGCGTGATCTGCACGCGGGCGACCGCGGAGTCGATGGCCTACGACGACGCGTTCGCAGCGGCCCCCCACGTCACCCTGCACACCCAGGCGTGCCCGCGTTTCGTGGAGTTCGTGGAAGCCGGGACGACCAGCGGGCCCGAGCTGCTCGAGGTCGCCCACGAGTACCTCGACCCGCTGATCTCCGACGGCATCGACACCCTGGTGCTCGGCTGCACCCACTACCCGCTGCTGACCGGTGTCCTGTCCTACGTCATGGGCGACCAGGTCACGCTCGTCTCCAGCGCGGAGGAGACCGCGAAGGACGTCTACCGGCTGCTCGTGCGCCACGGCCTCGAGCGCGACCCGTCGCTCGGCCCGCCCGTCCACCGGTTCCTCACCACGGGCAGCCCCGACGAGTTCGCGCGGATCGGCGGCCGCTTCCTCGGACCCGAGCTCCAGCACGCCAGCCAGCTCGCCCAGCAGACCGCGTGGACCAGGTCGACGGCCCGGGCGGGGGAGTCCGCATGAGGCTCGTCGTCATCGGCTGCTCCGGTTCCTACCCGGGTCCCGATTCGCCGGCCAGCAGCTACCTCGTGGAGGCCGAGGAGGGTGACCGCACCTGGCGGATCCTGCTCGACCTCGGCAACGGCGCGCTCGGCGGCCTCCAGCAGGTCGTCGACCCGCTCTCGGTCGACGCGGTGTTCATCAGCCACCTGCACCCCGACCACTTCTTCGACATGAGCGGCTACTACGTGCTGCGGAAGTACCACCCGTCCGGGGCACAGCCGCGCATCCCCGTCTACGGCCCGCGCGGTGTCGCCAAGCGGCTGGCCCAGGCCTACGGGCTGGCCGAGAACCCCGGCATGACCGAGGAGTTCGACTTCCGCGAGTACGACGGCCGGCCCGTCACCGTCGGCCCCTTGACCATCGGGGTCACCCAGGTCCTGCACCCGGTCGAGAGCTACGCCATGCGGGTGACCCACGAGGGCCGTTCGTTCGTCTACAGCGGCGACACGGCCCTCTGTGACTCCTTGGTCGGCCTCGCGCAGGGCACCGACCTGCTCCTCGCCGAGGCGGCCTTCCGCGAGGGCGAGGACAACCCGCCCGACCTGCACATGACCGGGAGGGACGCCGCCGAGACCGCTGCCCGCGCCGGGGCGGGCCGACTCGTGCTCACGCACATCCCGCCGTGGTACGACCCGAAGGTCGCGCTCGACGAGGCGCGGCCGGTGTTCGACGGTCCTCTCGAGCTTGCTCGCCGCGGGTCGACGTACGACCTCTGAACTGGGTGCAGGTGCGCTCGCCGCGCTCGGTAGGGTCACGCTCATGACCTCCCGACCAGACGGACGCGAGAACGACGAGCTCCGACCCATCAAGATCACCCGCAACTGGCTCGACCACGCCGCAGGTTCGGTGCTGGTGGAGTTCGGGAAGACCCGGGTGCTCTGCGCAGCCTCCGCCTCGATCGGCGTGCCCCGCTGGCGCAAGGACTCCGGACTCGGCTGGGTCACCGCGGAGTACGCCATGCTCCCGTCGGCCACCCACACGCGCTCGGACCGCGAGTCGGTCAAGGGGCGCATCGGCGGCCGCACCCACGAGATCTCCCGGCTCATCGGGCGTTCGCTGCGGGCGGTCGTCGACGACAAGGCACTCGGCGAGAACACCATCGTGCTCGACTGCGACGTGCTCCAGGCCGACGGCGGCACCCGCACGGCCGCGATCACGGGGGCCTACGTCGCCCTGGCCGACGCCTGCGCCCACCTGCGTGAGAAGGGGGCTCTGAAGGGCGAGCCCCTGACCGGGTCGGTGTCCGCGGTCTCGGTGGGGATCGTCGACGGGGAGATCCGTCTCGACCTGCCCTACGAGGAGGACGTGCGCGCCGAGACCGACATGAACGTCGTGATGACCGGCGACGGGCTCTTCGTCGAGGTGCAGGGCACCGCCGAGGGGGAGCCGTTCGACCGTCGTCACCTCGACGGTCTGCTGTCGATGGCGGAGAAGGGCTGTGCCGACCTCACCCGGCTCCAGCAGGAAGCGCTCCGTGGCTGAGGCCGGCCGCCCCCAGGTCTTCCTGGCCTCCCGCAACGCCAAGAAGCTCGCCGAGATGCAGCGGATCCTCGAGCCGTTCGTGCCTCACATCGAGGTGCTCGGGCTCGACGACGTCGAGCACTACGAGGAGCCGGCCGAGACGGAGCCGACGTTCGAGGGCAACGCGCTGATCAAGGCCAGGGCCGCAGCCGAGGCGACCGGGCTGCCCTCGCTCGCCGACGACAGCGGCCTGTGCGTCGACGCGCTGAACGGAATGCCGGGGGTGCTGTCCGCGCGGTGGAGCGGCCTCACCAAGGACGGTCGGACCGACGTGGATCGGGCGAACAACGAGCTCCTGCTCGCTCAGATGGGCGACGTGCCCGACGGCCGTCGCGGCGCTCGCTTCCGGTGTGCGGTGGCCTTCGTCCACCCCGACAGGTCGGGCGGGGTGGCAGAGCACGTCGAGCACGGCGAGATGCCCGGCCGGATCATCCGGGAGATGCGGGGGAGCGGTGGGTTCGGGTACGACGTGCTGTTCGTCGCCGACGGGCACGACGTGACCTCGGCAGAGCTTCCCGCTGACGAGAAGGACGCGATCTCCCACCGCGGTCAGGCGCTGCGCCGGATCGCCCCGGTCGTGGCCGAGGAACTGCGCGAGAACCGCTAGTCCACGCCCTGGGAGACGATCTCCTGGAACCTCAGGTGCACCGACTCGTCGCCGGTGCGCAGCAGTGCGCCGACGGTGGGCCGGCCCCATAGCCAGCAGTCGAGGTCGGCTGCAGCGCCCTCGATGGTCGCGGCCGCGTCCTCCCCGGGGTCCTCCTCGGTCACCACGATGTCGGGCTCGCCGTGGTAGGTCCTCCCCTCGGGGTCGGTGCCGCTGAAGGTCGCAAGCCTCACCAGCCAGGACCGGCCGGTGTCGGTGGCCCGCACCCGCAGCGTCGCTCCGGGCTCGGGGTCGACGCGTCCCCACGGCGGACACCCGGCGAACATGACCCGCAGGGCCTCGTCGACCCCGTCGGTGGCGAGCTCGGGGTCCATGGGCGCGCGCTGGACGTCGGCGGTCAGCTCGGCGTCGACCCGGTGGACCAGGGCCTCGTGGGCCTGACGACGCCGGATGAACCCCGCGGTCTGGTCCTGGGCCCAGGTCCACCGGTGCTCGGCCGGGTCGGTGTCTGCGAGCGCCGACTGGAGGGCAGTCGTGGCCTCGTCGAAGAACGCGAGCAGCCCGGCGCGGTCGGCCGGGCGCTGGGGCGGCTCCATCCCCTCGGGATCGGCGACGTTCTCACGCACGATCGTCCCCCAGAACCACTGCACCTCTCCGAGGTGCCAGAGCAGGTCGTCGGCCTCCCAGTCGGGGCAGCTCGGCACCTCCCCGTCGGCGGGTGCGTCGCGCAGCACAGCCACGAACCGCGCGGAGTCCTCCCGCAGGTGGGCGAGGTAGTCGATCGTCATGGCAGCAGCAAACCACGCCCGGGCGGCGTCGTCACGAGAAAGGTCTGCCCCGGGCCGCGTTCAGCCCCTCGTGGCAGATCTTTCGCGGTGAGACGTGCTCAGATTGACACGACGATCTTGCCGCGGGTGTGACCGCTCTCGGAGCGCCGGTGTGCCTCGGCGATCTGCTCCAGGGGGAACGTCTCGTCGACGTCGACGCGCAGCTTGCCGGACTCGATGAGCTCGCCCAGCGCGTCGAGCGTGCCCAGGTCCGGACGCACGAAGACGTACTTCCCGCCGAGCTTCGAGACGGTGTCGGCGTCGATGATCGAGACGATGCGCTCGGCGTCCTTCACCTGCTTCGGCGCGTCCTCGAGGGCTGCGCCGCCGACGAGGTCGAGCACGAGGTCGACGGGCTCGTCGAGCTGCTCGCTGATCGGGCCCGCGTTGTAGTCGAGCACCTGGCTCGCCCCGAGCTCGCGGACGTAGTCGTGGTTGCGGGGGCTGGCGGTGCCGAGCACCTCGGCGCCCAGAGCGACCGCGATCTGCACCGCGAAGTGGCCCACGCCTCCGGACGCTGCGTGCACGAGCACCCGCTCGCCGGCCTTCACCTGCCCTGCCTCGACCAGCGACTGGTAGGCGGTCTTGGCCGCGAGTGGCACGGCTGCGGCCTCCTCGAACGAGAGGTTGTTCGGCTTGCGAGTGAGGAGTCGCTGGGGGACCGGGACGAGCTGGGCCGCCGTACCGAACTTCACGTCGTCACGACGGACGTAGCCGTAGACCTCGTCGCCGACCTCGACCCCGGTAGTCACCGCCGGGCCGACTGCCTCGACGACACCGGCGAGGTCCCAGCCGGGGATGATCGGGAGGTGGTGCGGGTAGGCGCTCTGGAGGTAGCCCTCGCGGATCTTCCAGTCGACCGGGTTCACGCTCGTGGCCTTCGCCCGCACGAGCACGGTGTCGGGCCCGACCGGGGGGTTGTCCACCTCACGGACCTCGAGGACATCGGCACTACCGAAGCTGTCGTACACGGCTGCTCGCACGCTGCGTCTCCTTGTCGTGGCTGTCTGTCTTACCCGAGTACAAGGAGTGCCCAGGGCTCGATCTTCCACTCGGGTGAGAGGCGTGGCTCACGCGTGGGTCAGGCGCCCGGGTAGATGCGGAACCCGAGCATCTGCCTGTGCTCGAAGGTCTCGTAGAACCCCTCGGCGTCGTCGGTGATCAGGTCCATTCGCTTCGTGCCCGTCGCCTGGAACGTAGCCACGGTGAGCAGCCGGGCGATACCGCGACGACGGTGGTCGGGGTGCACGGCGAGGAAGCTCAAGTGGGACTGGAGGACGCCGTCGCCGAGGGCCTGGGCGAAGCCGACGACCTCGCCCCCGACGAGTGCGGTGTACGCCGAGGAGCCGGGTGCCGTGCACACCCGGCGTACGACGTCGGGGTCGGTCAGCGAGGGCCATTGCACCGTCGTGGCCAGCTGCGCGATGCCGTTGGCGTGCTGGTCCTCGAACGGCACGATCTCCACGGGGCTCATGCCGCCCGACCCTACGACCCGGTCACGTGCCTGACGTCAGCCGCCGCCGGCCCCGGCGAAGTGCCCTGCCTCGGCGTACGACTCGAGGAGTGCCAGATAGGACGACCTTGGTGACTGGACCGGTGAATGGCTGGGGTGTGAGTGGGCACACCTCGTTAGGCATCGGCGAGGGAGGGTCGTGACGATGATCGGCAAGACGGTGTGTGTCGTCACCGGCGTGACGGCGAAAGGCTCCTGGAGGGGGTCCCAGGGGCTGGACGCCGAGAAGGCTGGTCGGCCGACCGGAGACGAGGCGTACGGCGTGTGCCGGGGTGACCTCCATGGTTGAGGGCGCCTCCGGTCCGGACGCGGGGCGCCCCTCGGCGCCGGCATCGACCGAGCCGTCGGTCGGCGAGCTCGTCACCCAGCTCAGCGAGCAGACCTCGAGGCTGGTGCGCAGCGAGATGCAGCTGGCCCAGACGGAGATGCTGCAGAAGGCCAAGAACGCCGGCGTCGGAGTAGGTCTCTTCGGCGCTGCGGGGATCGTGGCCCTCTACGGTGGCGGGGCGCTGATCGCGACCGTCATCCTGGCTCTGTCGCTGGTCCTGCCCGCGTGGACGGCGGCGCTCATCGTCACCGTCACGCTCTTCGCGATCGCGGGCATCGTCGCCCTGACCGGCAAGAACCGCGTGTCCCGGGCCACCCCACCCGCGCCGCAGAAGACCATCGACAGCGTCAAGCGCGACATCGAGACAGTCAAGGAGGGCCGGCACCGTGGCGACGCCCAGTGAGACACCGGTCGAGGAAGCCTCACCCGACACCGCTTCCGGCGGGTCCGGTGAGACGGATACTCGAGACACAGCACAGATCGAGGCCGACATCGAGCAGACCCGGCAGGAGCTGGGGGAGACCGTCGAGGCGTTGACCGCGAAGCTGGACGTGAAGGCAAGGGCAAGACGACGCCTGGTCGTCACCAAGGAACAGGCTGCACAGCGCGCCGCTGCGGCTCGTCGACGGGCAGCCGAGCTGGTCGCCCAGGCCAAGGTCGCCGCGGCCGACAGCGAGGCACGGTCGGGAAGGGTCGTCCCGGTCGGGGTCGTCGTCGTGGTCGCGCTGTCCGCGGCGGTGGTGTGGCAGCGGCGGCACCGCCGATGACGTCGGCACCGGAGCGTCCGGCAGCGGCTTCTGCTGAGGGTTCGAAGGACGCCGGGTCAGCCCCGCGGGGGTACGTCCTGCGACGTGCCCTGCGAGAGTTCTCGAAGGACGAGTCCACGGACCTGGCGGCGGCGTTGACCTACTACGCCGTCCTGGCCCTCTTCCCAGCGCTGATCGCGCTGCTGTCGCTGGTCGGGCTCGTGGGACAGGGGCCGAGGACGGTCGACACGTTGCTGGGGATCCTGAGCGACGTCGGCGGATCATCCGTCGCCGACACACTGAGGCCCGTGCTCACGACGTTGAGCGAGACACCGGGGGCCGGGCTCGCCTTCGTGATCGGTCTGGCACTGGCCCTGTGGTCTGCCTCGGGTTACGTCGGCGCGTTCGGCCGGGCCATGAACCGGATCTACGGGACCGGCGAGGGCAGACCGTTCTGGAAGCTGCGCCCGCTGATGCTGCTGGTCACCCTCATCACGGTGGTGCTCTCAGCACTCGTGTTACTTGCCCTCATCGTCTCCGGGCCGGTAGCCGACTCGGTGGGGAGTGCGATCGGCCTGGGTTCCACTGCGGTCCTGGTCTGGAACATCGCGAAGTGGCCGGTGCTGCTGGCGTTCGTCGTGCTGCTCGTGGCGCTGCTCTACTACGCCACCCCCAACGTGAAGCAGCCGAGGTTCAGGTGGATGAGCGGGGGAGCCCTGTTCGCCATCGTCGTCTGGATCCTGGCATCGGCTGCCTTCGGTTTCTACGTGTCGAACTTCGCGAGCTACAACAAGACCTACGGCTCACTGGCGGGCGTCGTGGTCTTCCTGCTGTGGCTGTGGATCACCAACCTTGCGTTGCTGTTCGGTGCGGAGCTCGATGCCGAGCTCGAGCGCGGCCGCGAGCTACGGGCCGGGTTGCCGGCCGAGGAGTCCTTGCAGCTCCCACCCCGTGACACGCGCGTGATCGACAAGGTCGAGGCGAAGAGCGGCAAGGACATCGAGCGCGGCAGACGCCTGCGCACACAGAGCAACGGAAAGCCGTAGAGGAGAAGGTGTGAGGGATGAGAACCGAACAGCCCGGTAGCAAGCCGGCCAAGATGCTGTACCGCCCCCTGGGGCTGGTCAGCAGCATCGCCGCGGGTGTCATCGCCGGCAAGCTGTCCAAGCAGGTCTGGAAGCGGGCCACGCCCGGCGACAGCGTCGATGCGCCCAAGGCGCTGGAGTCAGAGTGGAGGCTTCGCGAGGTGGTCCTGGCCGCAGCCGTCGAAGGCGCTCTCTTCGCCGGCGTCAAAGCCCTCGTCGACCGCAGCGGCGCCCGAGTGTTCCAGCGGTGGACTGGCGAATGGCCGGGAGACTGACGATGCGACCTGTCCAGGATCGAGGGCGGCTCTGATGCTCGACTGGCTGTTCGGGGACGCCGAGGAAGGTCGCGGGCCCGCGGACGAGAACCCGTCGATGAAGGCACAGCTGTGTCTCGTCCCGGTGTCGCACGGGTTTCTCGCGCTCCACAACGCGGGCGGGGCGCCGGCGCTGGGGATCCGACTCGACACCGAGCGGTCGAGCATCGGCGTCATCAACCCGGGTCGACGAGCCGATCGACCTCGATCCCGGGGAGTCCTGGACCTTCCTGATCGAAGACCTGGGGCCCTGGACGGACGAGGGCTGGCACATCGTCGTCACCTGGGAGGACCAATCAGAGCCCGTGTGCATCCCGCTCCCTGCCGGAGCGCTATGAGGTCATGACCTGGATCCCGGGAGCTGGACGAGGCACCTCGGGGGTTCCCCCAAGACGGCTTGTACGACCGACATCGCACGACAGTGCGCAGCGCACGACGACACAAGGAGTATTCGATGACATCCGAGGCGAACCGGATCGCTCAGCTCGAGAAAGAGCTGAACCACCTCATGGAGGAGGTCGAGCGTTACCGCAGCGGTGCCGAGGACGCTTTGCAACAGCTGGACTGGTGCATCGGCTACCTGGCAGGTTCGAACAAGGGTCAGGTGGCCAAGGTGCTCAGCGCCAACCGATCCCACATACGTCGCACCTACCTACGACGCGGAGAGCAGGCCACGCCTTCCTCGTCGGGACAGGAAGACCAGTCGGAGTAGGCCCTCGTGGGACAGTGAGTTCCCGAGGGAGGCTCCCACCCACGTGTTTCGGGAGCGGAGCAGAACGCCGCCGGGCCGCTCAGACGGACTGGACGTTGTAGACGACCGTCTGCACGCGGATCAGGCCGTCGGCGAAGATGAACGTGTCGATGCCGTCCTCGACCTTCCGGCCACCGCCGGCCGCCTTCCACGCCAGGTAGAGGACGTCGTCGGCGAACACCGTGTCGAGCTCCCACTTCGCCTGGGGCACGTCGCCGAGCAGCTGGGTGAACACCTCGCGGGCACCGTCCTTGCCGCGGTACACCTGCTTCTGGACGACGAGGATCGCGTCGTCGGCGTAGTCCGCGACGATCTCCTCGAGACTCTCGGCGCCGAGCGCCTGGCCGTGGTGGGCGAACACCTCTTCCGGGGTCCTGGTGGCCATGGGCTTCCCTTCGTTCGAGTGGACGCGGCAGCCGACCCGACGGCTCCTTCCAGTGTCGTCCGCCCGGTTGTCCTTGTCCACGGCGCCGACCTGCCGTGGTCGGTAGAGTCCGAGGCAGACGACCGGCACGTTGCACAGGGTGACGGGGAGGCGTGATGAAAGCGGTTCGGCTGCACGATTACGACCGGCGGCCCTTGGTGGAGGAGGTCCCGGAGCCGGAGGTCACCGGCCCCTTCGACGTGGTCGTGAAGATCGGGGGAGCAGGTCTGTGCCGCACCGACCTCCACATCGTCGAGGGCCAGTGGGCGGCCAAGAGCAACGTCGCACTGCCCTACACCCTGGGGCACGAGAACGCCGGCTGGGTCCATGAGGTGGGTTCGGCGGTGGAGCACCTCACGCCGGGGGAGGCCGTGATCCTGCACCCGCTGGTCACCTGCGGCTTCTGCCGGGCCTGCCGGGCCGGTGACGACGTGCACTGCGAGGCCAGCGCATTTCCGGGCATCGACACCGACGGCGGGATGGCCGAGCTGATCAAGACCTCAGCGCGCTCGGTGGTCGAGCTGCCCGCGGGGGTCGAGCCGGCCGACGTCGCGGCGCTTGCCGACGCGGGCCTCACGGCGTACCACGCCGTCAAGAAGGCGGTGCCGATGCTCCACCCGGGCAGCACCTGCGTCGTGATGGGCGCGGGCGGGCTCGGACACATCGGCATCCAGTGCCTGCGTGCGATGAGCGCGACGCGGATCGTGGTCCTGGACCGAAACGAAGAGGCGCTGACGCTCACCCGCGAGTGGGGAGCCGACGAGACTGTCGTCGTGGACGGCGCACACGTGGACCGGGTGCTCGATCTCACCGACGGCCACGGTGCCGAGGTCGTCCTCGACTTCGTCGGGGAGCAGGGGGCCGAGCGGGACAGCTGGGCGATGACCAGACGGGCCGGTAGCGACTTCGTGATCGGCTACGGCGGCACGGTCGACATCCCGACCATCGACGTGATCTCGACCGAGCGCAACGTCATCGGCAACCTCGTCGGCAGCTACAACGATCTCGTCGAGCTGATGGCGCTCACCGCGGCAGGACGCGTCGAGATGCTCACCCACACCTACCCGCTGGACGCGGTCAACGACGCCATGGACGACCTCGACGCGGGCCGGCTTCGCGGACGCGGGATCCTCGTGCCGGAGAGCTGAACGTCCGCACCCACGTCACCGGCGCGATGACTCGGAGTGCCAGAGGGGGGACTTGAACCCCCACGCCCGAAGGCACGGGTACCTAAAACCCGCGTGTCTGCCTGTTCCACCACTCTGGCTGCGCGGACAGTCTAGGCCGGGCCGGGGCGTCTCAGCTCGCCAGACCGAGGTCGCGGCGGAGCTTGGCGACGTGGCCGGTGGCCTTGACGTTGTACTGCGCGAGCTCGACCTTGCCGTCCTCGTCGACCACGATGGTCGAGCGGATGACGCCCTGGACGACCTTGCCGTACATCTTCTTCTCGCCGAACGCGCCCCACTCGGTCATCACACCCTTGTCCTGGTCCGAGAGCAGGGTGATGGTCAGCGCGTCGCGCTCGCGGAACTTCGCGAGCTTCTCGGGCTTGTCGGGGGAGATGCCGAGCACCTCGAAGCCGGCGGCCTTCAGCGCGTCGAGCGAGTCGGTGAAGTCGCAGGCCTGCTTGGTGCAGCCGGGGGTCATCGCGGCGGGGTAGAAGTAGACGATCACCTTGCGACCCCTCAGGCCCGACAGGGTCACCGTCGAGCCGTCGTCGGCGGTGAGGGTGAAGTCAGGGGCGGCATCGCCGGGGGAGAGACGGTTCTCGCTCATCGGGGCTCCTCGTCGGGTGCGTCCCGCCGGCGTACCGACGGGGAATAGGCTCTTATTGCGAACGGTTCGCAATAACGTACAGTCCTCAGTAACGCGGAGGACGCGGCGCCTTCCACGCGCTGTGGACGGTTCCCCTGCGGTATGCCGCTGGTGGAGCGTCCATAACCCCGCGCTACAGCGGACCGAGAGCCACGGTAGTTGCCCCGGACGGACAGGACGAACAGCATGCACGTGCCCGACGGATTCCTGGACGCGCCGACGTCCATCGCGACCGGCGTGGTCGCCGCGACCGCGGTCGGCGTGGCCCTGCGCAAGGCCCGGGCGGAGCTCGACGACCGCACCGCGCCGATGGCCGGACTCGTCGCGACGTTCGTGTTCGCCGCGCAGATGGTCAACTTCCCCGTCGGTCTCGGCACCAGCGGACACCTGCTCGGCGGAGCGCTGGCCGCCGTCCTGGTCGGACCCTGGACGGGCCTGCTCGCGGTGAGCGTCGTGCTGATCGTCCAGGCACTCCTGCTCGCTGACGGCGGCATCACCGCGCTCGGCACCAACATCAGCCTCCTCGCGATCGCCGGCGTGGCGGTCGGCTGGCTCGTCTTCCGCGGCCTCCAGATGGTCCTCCCCAAGCGGCTCGGCCTGGTCCCTGTCCTCGCCGCGGTGAGCGCGCTGGTCTCCGTCCCCGTCGCCGCGCTCGCTTTCGTCGGCCTGTACGCCGTCGGCGGGACTGCCCCGGTCCCGCTCGGCGGGCTCGCCGCCGCCATGCTCGGGTGGCACACGTTGATCGGCCTGGGCGAGGCGGTCATCACGGGCCTGGTCGTGGCCAGCGTCATCGCCGTCCGGCCCGACCTCGTCTACGGCGCGCGGCCGGCTCTTCGTCGCCGCGCCCTCGAGATCCGCACCGCGACCCCGGAGGTGACCGCATGAGGACCCGCACCTTCCTCGTCGTGGGACTGCTCGCCTCCCTGCTGGTCGCGGGTGGCGTGAGCTACTACGCCTCCTCGCACCCCGACGGCCTGGAGTACGTCGCCGAGCAGGTCGGCTTCGACGATGCCGCCGAGGACTCCGCGACTGCCGGCTCGCCCCTCGCGGACTACCAGGTCAGGGGGATCGAGAACGATGCGCTGTCCGGAGCCGTCGCCGGCGTGGCCGGTGCCCTCGTGGTCCTCGTGGTTGCGGCGGTGCTCACCTACCTCGTACGCCGCAGGGGCCTGGCCGACCGGGACGCCACCGCCGAGGACACCGACCAGCCATCGGGACAGGAGCGGGCCTGACATGGGCGCCGGACACGGCCACAAGCTGCACTTCCACGGTCACTCGCCGGTGCACCGCGCGCCTACCCACCTGAAGGTCGCGGCCCTCCTCGGCTTCATGCTGACCGTCGTGGCCACGCCGCGTGAGTGGTTCGCGGTGTTCGGCCTCTACTTCGCCGTCGTGCTCGGGGTGATCGCGCTGTCGCGGGTGCCGTTCGGCTACATCGGCAAGCGCATGGTGATCGAGCTGCCCTTCGTGGTGTTCGCGCTGCTCATGCCGTTCGTGGCGACGGGTCCGCGGGTCGACGTACTCGGGCTGTCGCTGTCGGAGGCCGGCCTGCTCGCAGGCTGGGGGCTGCTCGCGAAGGGCACCCTCGGTGTGATGTCCGGCCTCACCCTGGCCGCCACCACGGAGCCGCGAGACCTGCTGGTGGGCCTGGAGCGGCTACGGATGCCCCAGCAGCTGGTGCAGATCATCGGCTTCATGATCCGCTACCTCGACGTGGTGACCGACGAGATGCGGCGCATGCGCATCGCGCGGGAGTCACGGGGTTTCAGCGGGGTCGGTCTCCGTGCCTGGCCGGTCTACGCGCGGACCGCGGGAGCGCTGTTCATCCGGTCCTACGAACGGGGGGAGCGGGTCCATCTCGCGATGCTCTCGCGCGGCTACACCGGGGCCACCCCGGCCGGGACCCGGTCAGCCGCCGTGCACACGCACGAGGACCACGTCTCCTCCGGGAGGGTCGCGTGAGCACGCCTGTCCTCGACGTGCGGGGCCTGGCCTACGCCTACCCGGACGGCCACCAGGCCCTCTTCGGCGTGAACCTGCACGTTCACCGCGGCGATCGGGTCGCCCTGCTCGGCCCCAACGGCGCCGGGAAGACGACGCTGGTGCTGCACCTCAACGGCATCCTCCACGCCGGCGCGGGCTCGGTGGCCGTCTCAGGGATGCCGGTCGCCAAGGAGAACCTGAAGGAGATCCGGCGCCGGGTCGGCGTGGTCTTCCAGGACCCCGACGACCAGCTGTTCATGCCGACGGTGCGTGACGACGTCGCCTTCGGCCCGGCCAACCTCGGCATGCGCGGCGCCGCTCTCGACCAGCGCGTCATGGAGGCGCTGGACAAGGTGGGCATGGCCGACTTCGCCGACCGGCCCCCGCACCACCTCAGCTTCGGGCAGCGTCGCCGCGTCGCGGTCGCCACCGTCCTGGCGATGGAGCCGGAGATCCTCGTGCTCGACGAGCCGTCGTCCAACCTCGACCCCGCCTCGCGCCGCGAGCTCGCCGAGATCCTGCGCGGCCTCGACGTGACGGTGCTGATGGTCACCCATGACCTGCCCTACGCCTTCGAGCTGTGTCCGCGGTCGGTGGTGCTCTCCGACGGCGTCATCGTGGCCGACGGGTCCACCTACGACGTCCTCACCGACGACGCGCTGATGGCGGCCCACCGACTCGAGCTGCCGTTCGGGTTCGATCCCAGGGCGATTGCAGGCCGGGCTCCCGGGTAACCTTCGACTGATGTGACCGCTTCGGCGGCACATGACCGGATCCCCCAGAGGAGGAGACTGACGTGGGCCACGCCGACCAGCCGGCTGACACTCGTGCACCTGAGACGATCGAGAGTGAGATCGAGGCAACCCGTGACCGGCTCGCCCACACGATCGACCAGCTCCTCTACCGGTCGAGCCCGAAGACGATCGCCAAGCGCGAGGTGGCCAGCTTCAAGGGCTTCTTCGTCGACCCGGTGACCGGTCCGCGCACCGACAACATCATCAAGGTGACGGTCGGCGTGGGCGGTTTCGTCGCCTTCATGCTCGTGGCCCGGAAGGTTGCGAAGTAGGCCCGTGACGCAGGACAAGCTCCCGATCCGGATGCTCCACGACCGGGTCCTGGTCGAGATCGACAAGGAGGCGGGGGAGCGCCGCTCGAGCGGTGGCATCGTGATTCCCGCGACCGCTGCGCTCGGGGCGCGTCGCCTCGCCTGGTGTCGCGTCGTCGCGGTCGGCGCCCACGTTCGCAGCGTCGAGGTCGGCGACAGGGTGCTCTTCGACCCGGAGGACAAGGCCGAGGTCGAGGTCCAGGGGGACTCCTACGTGGTGATGCGCGAGCGCGACATCCACGCCGTCGCGGCGCAGCGTCTCGGCGACAGCCAGACCGGCCTCTACCTCTGAGCAACGACCACGGCCGGGCCGGCCAGGTGCGTGACCTGGCCGGCCCGGCCTTCGTGGGTGCGAGTCGTCCTTGGTGAGTCAGGCGCGGTGGGCGCCGCCGGTCTCGGTCGTCTCGGTGTGTTCGGGCGTCGGCTCGGCTGCGCGGCTCCCGCTGTGGCCGTCGGTCTTGCCGTGCCCGTCGCTCGGGGCGGTCGTCGGCGCCGTGTGCTTGACGTCGGGGTCGAGCTCGTCGGCCTTGCGCAGATGCTCCTGGTGCTCCTCACGGTGCTTGGCCGCGACGCTGCCCCGGTCGTGTGCCTCGGCCTCGAGCCGCTCGGCCTCTGCGGCCTTGCGGTCGGCCTCCGCACGCGCTGCGGCGGCCTTCGCCTCTGACTCCTTCGCGAGGGCCTCCCTGCGCTGGACGTCGGTGGCCGACTCGGATGCCTGCTCACGCAGCTCGGCGGCCTTGGAGCGGTTGCGCTCCTGCTTCTTCTTGTTGGCCATCACGGCGACCACGGCGATCAGTGCGACCACGGCAACGGCGATGACGATCCACACCACGGTTGAGGTGTCCATGTCCCCTCCTGTCTGGTAGACGCCGCGGTGGTACCCCTCGCCCTGGGCAGCAAACGCCGGGATCAGACGCGGAAGGTGAGCCGCCCGGGCCGGAGGTAGTCCTCGGGGTCGGTCAGGAACCGCACCCGCGGCCTTCGTCGCTCGGGGATCCTCGCCAGCTCGGCACGGAGCGGCTCCTCGTAGTGGGAGCCGTTCGTGCTCACCCCAGGGGCTCCCCAGTCGTCGTGGTGGCACGGGACGAACACCGGCGCTCGCATGGCCTCGACGTACATGCGCGGGTCGCGCAGCCCGTTGACGGGCTGGTTGAAGCCTTGGATCGTGCCGACGTGCACGTCGCTGCGGGGGAGGGAGCGGAGTACGTCGAGCACCTCCGGAGCCTGGTCCTTCAGCGGTCCGGCGCTGTCGTTCCAGGCCAGCCGGAAGCCGGGCATCCTCAGCTGGTAGAGCAGGCAGCCACCCTCCTCGTCGGGCAGGTGGGAGATCGTCTCGAGGGCGTCCTCGGGCGTCGGCGGGTGCGCGAGGACCGACGAGGGGTCCGGCGGCGGCACCAGCGGTGTGTGCGGATCTTCGAGGTCAGGGGCGGAGGGCGCTGAGTGCAGGTGCCTGACGGCCGTCACGCCGATGCCACCCACGCGGAAGCGGTGGATCGTCCCGGGACGGGTGTCGGCCGACCCGAGTCGACGTGCCCGCAGGCGTGTCCCTCCCGCCTGCTGCTGTGCCTGCGCACAGTGCTCGGCGGTGCCGACCACAACCGCGCGGGAGCCGCCGGCTATCGCGGCCGCGTCGGCGGCGTGGTCGAAGTGGCCGTGGCCGATGAGGATCGCCGCGGGGGCGAGTGCCGCGACCTCGTCGGGGTCGGTGGGCACGTAGCCGGAGTGCTGGCCCCGCGGCACCCAGGCGTCGAGGAGGAGGACGGTGCCGTTCATGGCGACCGCGAAGCTCGTGCAGCCGAACCACGAGAGGATCACCCGGTCACGGCGTACCGCACCCGTCACCGGGTGGACGTTGACCTCGCCGAAGAACCGCCGCCTGGCGCGGACCGTGGCCCGCCGGGCCGCCGGGCCCGCCGAGACGGGAGGGGCACCGAGCAACGGTGAGGCGGCGGCCGCGAAGCCGGTGCCCAGGCCGCGGACGACGAGGCGCCGGGACACGGGGGCGTGGCGGGTCATGCGGGGTCAACGAGCCGCCCGGGGCCCGGGTCACGGCCTCCGCGCGACAAGACCATAACTTGTTCCACTCTTGGGCGTTGTCGTACGCGAACCACCCCTCGACGACGGAGAGCACATTGCGACTGACACGCCGCGCCACCGCGGCCCTCGCCACGCTGGCCCTGCTGCCCGCGTTCACCGCCGTGCAGGCCGTAAGCGCACCGGAGGAGGCCGCTGCGGCCGAGTCGCTGCTCCGGCCGGCTGACGGGACCTACCGCGCCAGCATCAAGCGGACCAAGCACGGCATCCCCCACATCGTCGCCAAGGACTACGGATCCCTCGGCTTCGGGCACGGGTTCGCCACCGCGGAGACCTCGATCTGTTCTCTCGCGGACACCCTGATGACCGCTCGCGGCGAGCGCTCGCGCCACCTCGGCCCGAACCGCCGCTACTCCGACCAGGTGACGCTGTTCGCGACCAACAGGCATACCGACGCGCTGTTCACCGACATCCGCAACCGCAAGGTCGTCGAGAGGCTCCTGCGTGACCGCAAGCGCGGTCCGGGTGCCGAGGCCAGGGCGATCGTGCGTGGGTACGTCGCCGGGATCAACGACTACCTGCGCTCGGTCGGCGGCTCGAAGGGCATCAAGGACCCCTCCTGCCGGGGCGCGAGGTGGATCCGGCCGACCGCGACGCCGCTCGACCTCTGGTACGGCGTCTACGCGGCCAACATGCTCGCCTCGACCGGGGTCTTCGTGCCGCAGATCATCGACGCCGCGCCGCCGAGCCCGGACAACCCGAACCTGCCCGTGAAGGCCGGACTCGCCGAGGTCCCGGACCAGGTCCCGTCGAGGAAGGCGCTGCTGAAGGGGCTGGGCAAGGATCCCGACGCGCCCTTCGGCTCCAACGCCACCGCGGTCGGCTCGGCCTCGACCACGACCGGTCGCGGCATGGTGCTGGGCAACCCGCACTTCCCGTGGCGGGGCCGCTACCGCTTCGCGCAGGCGCACCTGACCATCCCGGGGAAGTACGACGTCGCGGGGGCGAGCCTCATCGGCTCCCCGGTGGTGAACATCGGCTTCAACCGCAACGTGGCGTGGAGCCACACCGTCTCCACGGCGTTCCGGTTCACCCCCTACGAGTACCCCACAGTCCCCGGCACCGGCACGACGTACGTCACCGCCGACGGGCCGAAGGAGCTCGAGCGGCGCGTGGTCAGGTTCAAGGCGCGGAAGAAGGACGGCTCGCTCACGACCCTCACCGAGGACCTCTACCGCACCGAGGAGGGCTACGTCCTGCATGCGCCCGATGTGCTGATGAGCTGGAGCCCGGCGAGCGTCTTCGCCATCCGTGACGCCAACGCCGAGCACCTCCGCACGATCGACACCTTCCACGAGATGGGCAAGGCCCGCAACGTCCGCCAGCTCCTCGTTGCGCAGGACCGGGGCGCCGGCATGCCGTGGGTGAACACCATCGCCGCGGACCGCGCGGGCAACGTGCTCTACGCCGACCACTCGGTGGTGCCCAACGTCCCCGACGACATGGCAGCCCAGTGCATGACCCCCATCGGCCGCGTGCTGTCCGAGGTGGCCGGGCTACCCGGTCTCGACGGAAGCCGTGCAGCGGATGCATGCACGTGGCGTACCGACCCCGACTCCGCCCGCCCGGGGATCTTCGGGCCGAAGAACCTCCCGCACACCTTCCGCAAGGACTGGGTGATCAACGCCAACGACAGCTACTGGCTACCCAACCCGAAGCAGCGGCTCGAGGGTTTCGCGCGGATCATCGGCTGCGAGTCCTGCGAGCGGACCCTGCGCACCCGGGTCGTATACCGCTACGTGATGGACCGCCTGGCGGGCACGGACGGGCTCGCCCGCAACCGGAAGGTCTCGCACCGGACGCTGAAGCTCTTCGAGCACGAGAACCGCGTCTTCGGCGCCGAGGTGGCGCGCGAGGGTGGCTCCCTCGACACCGTCTGCCAGGCGGCCGGCGGTGGTGAGGCCTGCGACGTGCTCGCGGCGTGGGACGGTCGCTCCGACATCGACAGCGTGGGCACGCACATCTTCCAGGAGTTCTGGAAGCGCGCACAGAACGCGCCGGGGCTCTGGCAGGTGCCGTTCGACCGCGCTGACCCGGTCGGGACACCGCGCGGCCTCAACGCGCTCAACCCTTCGGTGATCCAGGCGATGCGGGACGCCATCGCGCACCTGGAGGACCAGGGCGTCGCCCACGGCGCCGCCTGGGGCTCGCTTCAGGTTGCCGGGGACGACGGCGCGCCGCCCATACCGATCGGCGGCGGTGAGGGGTACGCCGGCAACGCGAACGCCGTGGCCAGCCGTGACCCGGGCGCGAACAAGAACCGGCTGTACCCGATCAGCTACGGTTCCTCGCACATCCAGGCCGTGGCGTTCACCGACGCCGGTGTCGCCGCACACACGATCCTGACCTACGGGCAGTCCCTGAACCGCCGGTCCCGGCAGAGCTACGACCAGACCCGGCTGTTCAGCCAGGAGAAATGGGTGGACTTCGCGTTCACGCCGAAGCAGATCCGCCGCGACCTGGTGCGCAGCTACCGAGTCAGCGGTCGCGCCTGAGGTCGTCGCCGGAGGGGTCGTCCGCCGGTGTCCCGGTGGTCGACCCCTCCCGCGGCTTTGCCTGCTCCTCGTCCCAGCACGCCCACCGCCGCAGCAGCTCCTCGCGCAGCTCCGGGTCGGACATCACCAGGTAGACCAGCCCGCAGGTCGCGGGGCCGCTCGACCCGGGGTGGCAGAGCGAGCACGGGTCACCGACCCGGATCGGGCACCGGTCCTCGCAACCGCCTGCCATCACTGACACCCTCCCCTCAGGTCTCTCTCGCGGGGTGTCGCGGGTCGTCACCTTCATTCAAGCCCCGGTGTGACCGGAGGGGACGGCTCGGAGGTCCCGACCTCGCGGACCTTGGGTCCCGGGCGTGCTTAGCGCGTCCGGGTCACAGGGAGACTGCTGACGCCCGGGCGCCGTCCTCTCGCTCAAAGCGACGAACCCTGTGCAGCTCCTCGCGGAGGTCGGAGTCGCTCATCACGAGGTAGACGAGGCCGCAGTCCTGGGGGCCGGTGGCGCCCGGCTGGCACAGCGAGCAAGCGTCCCCGGGCCGGACGGGGCACTTGGCCTCCGGCAGTGTGCGTCTGCGCGTCATGGCTTCCCTCGCCTTCGTGGTCCTTCGGGGGTGCTGCATCAGATGTAACCGCCACTCATGGGGTTCTGCTTCCACGCGGAGGTCCTGACCTGACGGGACGTTGGTCCTGGTTCGCGCGGCCCGTGCGCGTCACGCGGCAGGTGCGGCAGGATCGACGACATGCCTCGCGCCAGTGACCTCGGAATCACGATCGGGATGCTGCCGAGCGGCCCCACGGGCTCGGTGCTCGACGTAGGGGGCGTCGGCCTCGGCCACGCGACCGTCGTACGCGACGAGCCGGCCCCGCCCGAGGGCCGCGGTGTGGCGCGCACCGGCGTGACCGTCCTGGTGGCGGCCGACGACGCGTTCGACCGGATGCTTCCGGCCGGTGGCGCGGTGCTGAACGGCGCGGGGGAGTGCACAGGCCTCCTGACAGCGGCCGAGTGGGGCTCGCTGGAGACCCCGGTCTTCCTCACCTCCACCTTCCAGCTCGGCCGGGTGTACGACGCAGCGTGCGAGCTCATCGTCGAGCGTGACGAACGAGCCGCCGACGACGTGGTGATCCCGGTGGTCGCGGAGTGCGACGACTCCTTCCTCAACGACAACCGGCGGATGCAGGTCACCCGCGTCGACGTGGAGAACGCCTGGGCGGCCGCCCTCGCGTCACGGGGCTCCTCCTCCCCGCCCGGGGAGGGGAGCGTCGGCTCCGGCACCGGCATGTCCTGCCTCGGCTTCAAGGGCGGGATCGGCACGGCTTCCCGGATCACGCCCGAGGGCCACACCGTGGCGGTGCTGCTGATGACCAACTACGGCACCCGCGAGCAGCTCGTGGTCGACGGCGTGCCCGTTGGCCGGCTGCTCGGTCCCGCGCAGCAGCCTGGTGTCCCCAAGCCCGCCGGATCCTGCATCGGGGTCGTGGTCACCGACGCAGCCGTCGACGGGGCATCGTGCTCAAGGCTCGCGCGCCGGACCGGCCTCGGCCTGGCCCGGACCGGGTCGGTCGCCCAGCACGGCAGCGGGGAGATCTTCCTGGCCAGCTCGACAGGCCTGCGCCTGGACCGCGACGGGCGGTACGACGGCCCCGCGTCCGTCTCGGGGAGGGCGCTGGACCCGATGTTCGCGGCGGTCGTGGAAGCCACGGAGGAGGCGGTGCTGAACTCCCTGCTCGCCTCGCCCACGACGGTCGGCCGGGGAGGCAACACGAGCGAGGGGCTCGACTCCGACGCGGTGGTCGGGCTGCTGCGCGAGCACGGCCGTCTCTGATGAGCTGCTCGCGCCCGGTCGGCTGGTTCTAGTCGGTTCCCGTGCGGCGGGTCCGGGCCGGTCCGGTCAAGGCACGCCCGAACCAGATGCTCCAGATCGGGAAGAGGAGGTAGGTGCCGATCCAGCCGAGACCTCCCACGTGGATCCAGACGGGGGCGGTGTCCATGTCGTCGAGGCCCATCGAGACCCCGACGACGCTGACGACGCCCAGCAGCATCACCGTCCCGGCCGCCACGCCGAGTGGCACACGCCGTGCCGGCCACCCCGCGGCAGCATCGGAGGACAACCAACGGTTCAGGGCGATCAGCCAGACGCCGATCAAGGCGAATCCCGAGCTGGACACGAGTCCCGCGAAGAAGAATCCCGTCGTGTCGGTCAGGATGAGGAGGGAGCCCACGACGGTGACCCCGGCCCCGAGCAGGGCGAGGCTGCTCGTCACGCTCCCGCCACCCGGCGGCGGGGCAGCACCCGACCGTGACAAGGCCACGGCCAGGAGACCGCTCAGCAGTCCGAGCGCACCGTTGCCGACGTCGTTGAAGGTGCCGAACGGCCCGCCCGCGGCGAAGAACACGATGAGGCTGGTTCCGCTGGCGAGGCCGACACAGCCGAGCGTGATGGCGAGCCGAGCCAGTCTCCGGGTGCCCACACCACGACTGTCCGCGCGACCGCCGCACCTGGCAATGGCCCAGCCAGGCAGCTCATCCGGGTCGGCTCCTTCAGCCGATCGGCGTCCGGGGCGCCGCAGGCCTCCCCAGCGGGATCCAGCAGGCGGCCCGGTGGTCGCCCTCGGGCCCCAGCATCGGCAGAGGCGTGCCGGTGCACAGGTCCGCGACCCCGGCCTTCTCGGCGGCGCCGCCCTGCAACGCCTGGCAGCGGGGGTGGAAGCGGCACCCCTCCGGCACCGCCGTGGGGTCGGGCGCCTCACCGCTGAGGACCAACTGATCGACGTGGGCGACCTCGGGCACGACCGACAGGAGGGCCTGGGTGTAGGGATGTTCCGGTGACAGCAGCACGTCCTCGGTCGGTCCGATCTCCACGAGCCGGCCGAGGTACATCACCGCGACCCGGTCGGCGATGTTCCAGGCCAGGCCGAGGTCGTGGGTGACCACCAGGACGGTCAGCCCGTGCTCGTCGCGGAGCCGGAGGAGCAGGGCCAGGATCTCGCCGCGGATGGAGGCGTCGAGGGCGGAGACCGGCTCGTCGGCGATGAGCAGGTCCGGCTCGAGCGCGAGGGCCCCGGCGATCACGACGCGCTGCCGCTGGCCGCCCGAGAGCTCATGGGGGTAGGACATGAAGACGCTCTCGGGTGGGCGGAGGCCTGCCCTGGACAGCGCCTCCGCGACCAGCTCGGCCTCGGTCGTCTCGGTGCCCTCGGCCTTCTTGGCGGCCACGACCTTGTGGATCCGCAGGCCCTCGGCGACCGACTCGTAGACGGTTTGGCGGGGGTTGAGGGCACCGGTGGGGTCCTGGAGCACCAGCTGCACGCGACGCCGGTAGCGACGGAGGGCGCTGGTGCGGTACTCCAGCGGCGAGCCGCGGAACAGCACAGTCCCCTCCCGGGGGCGCTCGAGCCCCAGCAGGGTGCGCACGAGCGTCGTCTTGCCACAGCCGGACTCGCCCACGAGCGCCACGATCTCGCCGGGGGCCACGGCGAGGTCGACGCCGTCGACGGCGCGGGCGGACGGACGTCGGCGGCCGGTGTCGAAGTGCACGTGCAGGTCGCGCGCCTCGAGCAGTGGCGTGCTCACGCCGTCTCCTTCCTGCTGGGGGCCGACGGGGGAGCCTCGATCTCGTCGACCCGGATGCAGGCGGCGGCCCGGCCTGGGGCGAACGGCATCAGCGCAGGGTCCACGTTGTGACAGCGGTCGACGACCAGCGGGCATCGAAGGGCGAACGAGCACCCCTCTGGCAGGTCTCGCGGGTCGGGCGGGTCACCGGGCAGGCCCGCGGGCGCGAACCGGGCGGCCGGGTCGCCAACCCGGGGGAAGGCACCGGCCAGCGCCGCCGCGTAGGGGTGTCTCGGGTCGTCGAACACCTCGGCCGCGGTGCCCTCCTCGACGACGCGACCGCCGTACATCACCACCACCCGGTCGCAGGTGGTGCTGAGGGCCGACAGGTCGTGGCTGATCATCAACAGACCGAGGTCGAGCTCGCGCACGAGGTCGGTGAGGAGGGTGAGCACCTGGGCCTGCACCATCACGTCGAGCCCGGTGGTGGGCTCGTCGGCGACCAGCAGGCGCGGTCGGCAGGCCAAGGCCATCGCGATCATGACCCGCTGCCGCTGCCCGCCGGAGAGCTCGTGCGGGTAGGCGGCGGCGCGGGCAGCGGGAAGCCCCACCTGCTCGAGGAGCTCGGCCACTCGGATGTCGGCCGCGTCCGGTGAGACCGACTCGTCGTGGAGGCGGATCGGCTCGGCGATCTGGATGCCGACGCGGCGGACCGGGTTCAGCGAGTGCATCGCGCCTTGGAACACCATCGAGGCGCCCGCCCAGCGCAAGGCCCGGAGGTCGCCCCAGCGCATGTCGAGCACGTCCTCACCCTCGACGAGCACCTGCCCGGTCACCTCGGCGTTGCTCGGTTGGAGGCGGAGCACGGTGGAGGCCAGCGTCGACTTGCCGCAACCGGACTCGCCGGCGACGCCGACGCTCTCCCCGGAGGCGACGTCGAGGTCCACGCCGCGCACCGCAGGCAGCGGACCCGACGCGGTCCGGTAGACCACGTGGAGGTCGCGGAACTGCAGCAGCGGTGTCATGCGCGCTCCCGGAGACGGGGGTTGAAGATCTCCTCCAGCGCCCGGCCGATCAGGGTGAAGGAGAGGACGACGAGGATGACGCAGACTCCCGGAGGAATGATGTACCACCAGGCGCCGGTCGTCATCGCGCCCGCCGAGAAGGCCGACTCGAGCATCGAGCCCCACGAGACCCGCAAGGGGTCCCCGAGGCCGAGGAAGGAGAGAGTGGTCTCGGTGAGGATCGCGACCGCCACGGTGAGCGTGGTGTTGGCGAAGACCATCGGCATCACGTTGGGCAGCACGTGGCGGGTCATCTGGTGCCAGTGGCCGGCCCCCAGAACCCGGGCCCGCTCCAGGTAAGGGCGGGCCTCGATCGACAGGGTCTGGGAGCGGATCAGCATCGCGGTGCCCGACCAGGTGCTCACCCCGATGACCAGGGCGATCGTGAACAGGCCCCGGCCGAGCACGGTGGCCAGCACGATCGCGAGCGGCAGGAAGGGGATGACCAGGAACCACTCGGTGAAGCGGTACAGCGCCGCGCTGACCCACCCCTTGAAGTGGCCCGACGTCAGGCCGATGAGGGTGCCGATCACCATCGAGATGGCCGTGGCGAGCAGTCCCACGAACAACGAGACCCGTGCTCCCCAGATCAGCAGGGTGAGCACCGAGCGACCGCTGTCGTCGGTGCCCAGCCAGAACGTCGACGAAGGGGCGTCGAGCACTTTGCCGGTGGCCTGGGTGACCAGGAGGCCGCGCTCGTCGGCGAGCAGGGGCGCGGCGAGGGCGAGCGTCGTGAACACCGCGAGGATGCCGAGCCCCATCACGCCGCTGCGGTGGCTCCGGAACTCCCGCCAGGTCCTGCGGGCGGAGTCGCGGCGGCGCCGCCAGATGACCTGGCGGGCGGTGAGGACCGGGGCGCTGCCTGTCGTGCTCATGCGCGCACCCTCGGGTCCAGCCAGGCGTAGAGAAGGTTGGCGCCCAGGTTGGCGAAGATGACGGCCGCCGAGAAGACCAGGAAGGTGCCTTGGAGGAGCGGGAAGTCCGGAACACCGAGCGCCTCGTAGGTCAGCAAACCCAGGCCGGGGATCGAGAACACCGTCTCGATGGTGATCGCGCCCGCGACCACGAAGCCGAGGTTCAGCGCCACCAGCGTGGTCGCCGGCAGCAGGGCGTTGGGAACCGCGTGCCTGCGCCGGACCATCACGTCACGCATCCCCTTGGCGCGAGCGGTGGTCAGGTAGTCCTCGCCGAGCTCGTCGAGCAGCGAGGACCGCATGATCAGGGCGTACTCCGCGACGAAGGCCGCGGTCAGCGTGAGGATCGGCAGGGTCAGGTGCCAGGCCATGTCCAGCACGCCCTCCCAGGACGCCGGGTCGACGCCGGGCGAGATGAGGCCACCGGTCGGGAACAGCCCGGGGATCGGCCCCACGCCCACGGCGAAGACCGAGAGCAGCAGAAGTCCCAGCCACCACTCCGGCATGGCGTACAACGTCAGCGAGGTCCCCGTGGAGGCCTTGTCGAACCTCGAGCCGCGGCTCCACGCGGACCGGATCCCCATCCAGAGCCCGATCGCGGTCGCCAGCAGGGTGCCGACCCCGACCAGCAGGAGCGTGGGCCACAGCCGGTCGAGGATCAGCTCGCCGACCGGGGTGCGGTACTTGAACGACAGCCCGAACTCACCGGTGAAGGTGTTGTGCAGGTAGGTGAGGAACTGCAGCGGCAGCGGTTGGTCGAGCCCCAGCGTCCGGGTGAGCTCGTCCATCTGCTCCTGGCTGACCAGCCGGTTGCGGGCCAGCGTCCGCACCGGGTCGCCGGGCAGCACCCGGAACAGGAAGAAGTTGAAGACGAGCACGAAGAGGAGGCTGCCCACGGCACCGGCGACCTTGCCGAGGACATACCTCCCTCCGAGTCGGCTCACTCGCGATCTTCCGCCGTTGCGCGGTCGCGGCGGCGGAACAGCACTGTGCCGGCGAGCGCGGCCACGGCCACGCCACCCACGACGATGCCGCCGACAGCGGCGCCGCTGAGACCACCCTCGTCCCCGCCGGTCTCCTCGGAGACGGGGCGGACGTTGATGTAGTTGTGCACGTCGAGCGTGAAGGTGTTCATCCCGCCCGGGTCCGGGATGGGGACGAAGCCCTCCCAGCGGTCGCTGCGCCAGGCCTCGCCCTCGGTGTTGTAGACGGTCACCAGGTACGGCGCGTCCATGTAGACGATCTCCTGCATCCGGTCGATCATCTCGGCGCGCTCGTCCTCGTCGAGTGCCGCCTGCTGCTGCTCATAGAGCTCGTCGTACTCCTCGTCGCAGTACCAGGTGTCCGACCAGGCCTCTCGCTGGTCACAGGTCAGGTAGCTCAGCATCGAGCCCGGGTCGGGGTCGACGTACCAGCCCCACTCGAAGGCGTCGAACTCGCCGTCGAGGATGACGTTGGTGAGCCTGCTGCTCTCCATCGACTGGACCTCGGCGTCGATGCCGATCTCGGCGAGCCACTCCTGGAAGTACTGCATGACCTTGATCGAGGTCTCCGAGTCGGCGCGGCCGATGAGCCTCAGCGTGCCGATCGGCTCGCCGTCGGGAAGCGTCCGCTTGCCGTCGGGGCCCATCGTGTAGCCGGCCTCGTCGAGGAGCTCCCCGGCGCGCTCGAGGTCGAAGGTGAAGGCCACGTCCTCCGGCGGCTCCCAGTGGAAGCGTGGGTAGAACGGCGGGATGATCGAGGACCCGACGTCGCCTGCCCCCTCGTAGACCCGGTCCCGGATCGTCTCACGGTCGATGGCGAAGCCGAGGGCGTAGCGGAAGTCCGGGTCGAGGACGGCGGGGTTCGGGTCGCCGATGGGTTCGCCGCTCTCCAGGTCGACCGACCCGGCGTTGAAGGCGATCTCGTCGAAGCCGGGGTAGTCGCTGTTGCTCGCGGCGATGCCCTCGACCCCCTCCAGGGCGTTGACCTGGGTGGGTGTGATGCCGGAGACGAAGTCGATCTCACCCTTGCGGAGCGCCTGGACGGCGGGGTCGGCGGCGTTGAACACACGGAACACGACCTCGTCGACCACGGGTGTGCCCCGCCAGTAGTCGGGGTTCTTCTCGAAGCGGATGGTCGAACCGCCCGCGCTGCCCTCGACGAGCCGGAACGGACCGGATCCCACCACGTCCGGCGGCTCGTTGCTGAAGCTCTTGACGTCCTTCTCCGACAGCTCCGACCAGACGTGCTCGGGCACGATCGGGACCGGGATCATCGGGAACGCGGCGTTGGGCTGCGAGAGCTCGAGGACGAGCGTGGTGTCGTCGGGCGCGGTGACCGTGTCCACCGAGCGGAGCCAGGGGTCCCAGGTCGCCGCCTCCGGCCCACCGTCGATGATCCGGTTGTAGGTGAAGGCGATGTCGCCCGCGGTCAGCGGCTCGCCGTCGGACCAGGCGACCCCTCCGCGGATGTCGAAGGTCCACGTGAGGCCGTCGTCGGAGCTCTCCCAGTCGGTGGCCAGCCCAGGCTGCGGGCTGAGGTCCTCGGGGCTGACCGAGATGAGGTAGTCGTAGGTCAGCGCCCACATCTCGTAGGACTCGACCTCGATCCCGAGGAACGGGTTGAACGAGTCGGGCTGGTTGGTCATCCCCACGGTGAAGACCAGGTTCTCGTCCTCGGCGGGCGGCGACTCCTCGGCCGCCACGGCCGGTCCCAGCACGCTCATGGCGAGGAGGCCGGCACCCGCGGTGGCCGAAGCCAGGGTGGTGCGAAGTCGGCGGGGGGACGGTTTCATGACTGCCTCCGAAGCGGTCGGCCGTGGGGCGAGCGGGGGATAGGTTGTCCGCCATGACCGAGCCGGTGAGCATGGCGGCAGCGCCCGAGGCGCGACGCGAACCTGTCGAGCGGACCGACCACGGGGTCACCCGGGTGGACGACTACGCATGGCTGCGCCAGGTCGACCGGCCGGAGGTGCTTGCGCACCTCGAGGCCGAGCGAGCCTTCTACGACGCGGCGACGAGCCATCTTCGTCCTCTGGTCGAGACACTCGCGAGCGAGATGTCGGTTCGCGTGCCGGTGGTGGAGCCCACGTCGGCTCCGTGGCGGCTTGAGGCATTTTCCTACTACATGCTGACGCCAACCGGAAGTGAGTACGCCCAGTTGTTTCGAACATTTGACAAGTTCGAGGCGGACTATGCAACGAAATCCGAAGATCAGGCTGTCCTGTCCAGCGGATTCTTCACTTCCGGAGAGAAGCTCCTCGACCCCGTCGAGCTGGCCGAGGGGTCGTCGTACGTCGAGCTCGGGCTGAGCTTGGTCAGCCCGGACGAGAAGGTGCTCGCCTACTCCGTCGACCGCACCGGCGAGGAGGTCTACGAGCTGCGCTTCCGCGACCTCGACACCGGCGAGGACCTGCGCGACCGGCTGCCGCGGACCTACTACGGGGGCGCGTGGAGCGCGGACTCGCGGCACTTCTTCTACACCGTCCACGACGAGAAGTACCGCCCCTGCCAGGTCTGGCGGCACGAGCTCGGAACACCGGCCGACTCCGACGTGCTCGTGCACGAGGAGCCGGACGCGCACTTCGAGCTGCTCGTGCGTGGCTGCCGCTCCGGTGACGTGGTCGTGCTGTGGTCGGAGAGCCGTGACACGTCCGAGGTCTGGGTGCTCGACGCCCACGACCCGACAGGGTCGCCGCGCAACGTCGCGCCCAGGCGCAAGGGGGTCGTCTACCACGCCGAGCACGCGAAGACCGCTGACGGCGACGTGCTGCTCGTGGTCACCAACGACCGCGCGCCGGAGTTCAAGATGGTGTCCGCGCCGCTGGCCACGCCGGGCCCTGAGCACTGGCGCGAGGTGGTCGCCGAGCGACCCGACCGGCGACTGCACAGGGTGGACGCCTTCGCCGGCCATCTCGTCCTCGGCTACCGGGAGCCGGACTCGCTGGTGCTGACGGTGGTGCCGCTCGACGGCGGCGAGGCGTACGACGTCCGGCCCGCGTCGCGCTACGGCAACCTCCGGCTCGACCGCAACGAGCAGTTCGCGGCCACCGCCGTGACGGTCGCGGAGGAGTCCTGGACCGACCCGGTCACCTGGCACTCGGTCGAGCTCGCCACGGGGCGGCGCCACAGGATCCTCACGCGCGAGGTGCCGTCCTACAACCCCTCGGACTACCTCACCGAACGACGTTCGTTCCCGTCGGCGGACGGCACCGAGGTCCCGGTGACCCTCGTCCGTCGCAACGACGTGCCGCTGGACGGGAGCGCTCCTTGCCTGCTCTACGGCTACGGCGCCTACGAGGTGATCTTCGAGCCGGAGTTCGACCCGGCACTGACCGTCCTGCTCGACCGCGGCGTGGTCTACGCGCACGCGCACGTCCGGGGCGGCGGTGAGGGCGGTCGGCGCTGGTGGGAGGACGGTCGTCTCGGGGCGAAGCAGCACACCTTCGACGACCACATCGCCGCGGCGCGCGGCCTGGCGGAGGGCCTGGTCGACCGCCGGCGGATCGTCACTCGCGGCCTCTCCGCCGGCGGGCTCCTCCAGGGCGCGGTGTTCACGCAGGCCCCGGAGCTGTGGGCCGGGGTCGTGGCCGAGGTGCCCTTCGTCGACGTGGTCAACACGATGTGCGACGCGTCGGTCCCCCTCACCGTGAACGAGTGGGACGAGTGGGGGGACCCGGCGCAGGCGGAGGAGTTCCGCTGGATGCTCGCCTACTCGCCGTACGACAACATCCCTCCCGCCGGGGGGCGGCCCCCGCTCCTGGTCACCGGTGCGCTGCACGACCCGCGCGTGATGGTGTGGGAGCCCGCCAAGTGGGTCGCCGCGCTGCGGGCCACCGACCCCGGGTGGTCGCCTCAGTGCCTGTTCCGCTGCGAGACCGGCGCCGGTGCGCACGTCGGCCCCTCAGGACGGTTCGCCCATCTGCGCTACGAGGCCGAGATCCACGCCTGGGTCCTCGACCGCTTCGGCATGGCCGGGGCTGTGACGGTGCCGCCATCGGCGGTGGAAGGGTAGGGCCATGGAGCTTCGCGTCTTCACCGAACCACAGCAGGGTGCGACCTACGACGACCTGCTCGCCGTCGCACGCACAGCGGAGGACCTGGGCTACGGCGCCTTCTTCCGCTCCGACCACTACCTCGGCATGGGCACGGCGGGCCTACCGGGTCCCACGGACGCCTGGGTGACGTTGGCCGGGCTCGCCCGTGACACCAGCAACATCCGGCTCGGCACGCTGATGACCTCGGCCACCTTCCGTTACCCCGGCCCCCTGGCGATCTCGGTCGCCCAGGTCGACCAGATGAGCGGCGGGCGCGTCGAGCTCGGCATCGGCGCCGGCTGGTTCGAGGCCGAGCACACCGCCTATGGCATCCCGTTCCCGAGCACGCGCGAGCGGTTCGACCGGCTCGAGGAGTCCCTTGCGGTCATCACCGGCCTCTGGACCACGCCGGTGGGGGAGCGCTTCAGCTTCGCCGGCGAGCACTACCGGGTCAGTGACTCGCCCGCGCTGCCCAAGCCGGTGCAGTCCCCGCGCCCGCCGGTGCTCGTCGGCGGCAAGGGCAAGCGGCGCACGCCCGCCGTCGCGGCGAGGTACGCCGACGAGTTCAACGTCCCGTTCGAGAGCGTCGAGGTGACCGCGGAGCTCTTCGGGCGGGTTCGCGACGCCTGCGGGGCACAGGGGCGCGACCCCGCCTCGCTGACCAGCTCCAACGCGCTGGTGCTGTGCTGCGGGAGCGACGAGGCCGAGATCGCGCGGCGCGCGGACGCGATCGGCCGCGAGGTCGCCGAACTGCGCGAGAACGGCCTTGCCGGCACGCCCGAGGAGGTGGTCGACAAGATCGGGCGGTACGCCGAGGCGGGGGCCGAGCGGATCTACCTCCAGGTCCTCGACCTCGGCGACCTCGACCACCTCGAGCTGGTCGCCGAGAAGGTCATGCCCCAGGTCTGACCCGCCGAGCCCTCAGAGGTGGTCCGGGGCGGTCAGGGCGTCGGGGTCCTGTCGCACCGGCATCGCCGCGACTGCGCTGCGGGTCAACGCGGCCGTGGCGGCGACGAGACGTCTGCGGCGACGCTCGGGCAGCGCGTCCCACGACCCGGGCTTGCGCTGCTCGAGGAGGGTCCGGCTCGCGACCTCGGCCGCCGCGGCGTACTCCTCCTTCGTGAACTCCGGCCGAGCACCCACAGTCGGACGCTCGGGCAGGGCCACGAGCGCGGGAAGGACCGCCTCGCCGACGGCCGCCTTGCGGTTGTACCTGTCGATCGTCCCCAGGGAGTCCCAGGCCGCGTCGGCGCCGCCGCGTCGCCAGGGCAGGCGGGTGGCGACGTACAGGCGGCGGGCCACGGCGTCGACGGCGACGGTCATCTCGCGCTCGGTGAACCTCATGGTGCCTTAGTCTGCGCCATGACCCACCGGGCCTGTTACTCACGTGACTGGTGTTGCGTTTTGGCAAACCTGCGACGACGGCCTCCCGGCGTACCTAGGCTTGGGTGCGTCGGCAGGCAGCGAGGGGAGCCGCACATGACCACGGGGGCAGTCCAGGGGCCCGGGCGACGAGCGCGGGACGCGGCGCTGAGAGGGCGGAGCCGCCGAGAGTTCCGCGACGTCAGGCACCCGCAGCGGCCCGACCTCAGGGTCGAGCACCTCCTGGTCTGCCCGAGTGGGGTGCACGTGGTCACCACGCTGCCCTCGCCGGCACGACCGGGGGAACCGCTCGTCGACCCGGCCGTCCTGCTCCGGGGCCGGGCTGCCGCCGAGGTGGTCGCAGCGCTCCTGCCCCTGAGGTACCGCGACCGGGTCCGTCCCGTGCTGTGCGTCGCCGACGACGTCGCCATGGCCGAGCTCGTCGAGGACGTCCTCGTCACCTCACCCAGCACCCTCGAGCACATCGTCGTGTCCTCACCGGTGGTGCTCTCCACCTCCGAGGTCAACGACGTGGCCCTGCGGCTCGACGCGCGGCTCGAGCCGTTCCCGGTCGCCCACGTGCGCACGCGTCCCCGGTGGCGACGCCTGGCTGCCGTCCTCGTCGCGTCCGCCGTCGCCGCATCCGGCGCGGCAGCGGCCCTCCTGACCCACGGCGGCGTCACGACGCCCTGATGAGATGCTCGTCGGCATGCCCCACGCCTTCGAACCGGTGCCCGACGCGCGTCCCGACGACCCGCCGTGGCCGGAGATGGTCTGGCCGGTCGACCCCGGCGTACGCCTGGCCGGGGGCGCGGTCGAGGTGTCGCTCGTCGACCTCGCCCGCGACGGCGCCGACCTGTTCGCCGCCCTGGACGACGACCGGGTCTGGGCGCACATGTCGAGCCGACCGGGCAGCGTCGAGCAGTACGTCGACCGGCTCGGTCGTGCCCTCGCGATCGGGTGGCTGCCCTGGGTGGTGCGGCTGCGCCGGTCCTTGAGGGGAATCCCCGCCGGCAGCGTCGTAGGGACCACGTCGTACCTCGAGGTCTCGGTGGCCGACGCCCGGCTCGAGGTGGGCGCGACCACCTACACCCCGGCGCTGTGGGGGAGCACGGTCAACCCCGAGGTCAAGCTGCTGCTCCTCGGTCACGCCTTCGAGACGCTGCGCGTGGGGCGGGTGCAGCTGAAGACCGACGTCCGCAACGTCCGGTCGCAGCGGGCGATCGAGCGCCTCGGTGCGAGCCACGAGGGGACCCTCCGTCGCTACCAGCGGCGGGCCGACGGCTCGATGCGCGACACGGTCGTGTTCTCGGTGACGGCGGAGGAGTGGCCGGAGGTACGCCGGAGGTTGCTCGAGCGTCTCGCGACGGCGGACGACCCGCAGGCGTTGGAACGCCGAGCCTAGTCGGGGTCGAGGCAGAGCCACACCCAGTGTCGTCCCTCGGCCAGCCGGCCCGTGAACGTTCCGTGGAAGGAGACGACCGCGTTGCGGATCCGTGCGACGGTGTCCTCGGGGTCCTGGCGGGCGCGCTCCTCGTAGGCGTCGAGCAGCGCGGTGTCGTCGTAGATCGCGATCCCGACGGACACGGGGCGTGCCGGTGACTGGGCGAGATCCATCATCAGGACCCCGACAAAGCTCTCCGAGGACCGTGTCGTCCGGAACAGCAGCCCGTCCTCCTCCTCGGGCCGCTGGTCGAGGCACTCGCGGATCTGCTCGGTGGTCAGCCCCTCGCCAGTGGTGAGCCCCTCCCCGGTGGTGAGCGCCTCCCCGGCAAGGTCGTGGCTCTCGGCGATCCGGGTCTTCACGTCGCAGGAGGAGGTGAGCAGGGTGGTTGCCGCCATGACCGCGACGGCCACGCGCGAGATCGACACGGCTCTCACCTGCTTCGAGAACGCCACGCCCGGGAACGCCACTCCTGGCGCCGGCAGACGGACGGGACGAGTAGAGGATTCCCGGCGCCCACGGCGCGAAAACCATCCGTGTGGTCTCGATCGCGCAACTGCTCGGATCTTCCTTCGACGCCGGTCACGTGCGGATACTCGGAGCACGGGCCGAGGAGGGACACGCATGAGCGGACGGGTGTTGCAGATGCGCCTGGTGGTCGAGGCGACCGACTACGAGGAGGCGGTGGCGTTCTACCGTGACGTGCTCGGGGCCGGTGAGGAGCTGGTGGTGGAGGGCGAGTCGGGGGAGAAGGTCACCATCCTCGACGTCGGGCGGGCGACGTTGGAGCTGTCCAACCCCGAGCAGGTGGCGATGATCGACGAGGTGGAGGTCGGCCGCAGGGTCAGCCCGCGGCTACGGGTGGCCTTCGAAGTGGCTGATGCGGAAGGAGCCACCCGGGACCTGGTCGACGCAGGTGCGGAGCTGGTGGCACCGCCCACCGTGACGCCTTGGCAGTCGCTGAACTCCCGCCTGTCGGCGCCGGCGGGGCTCCAGATCACGCTCTTCGAGGAGCTGGGGGAGTAGTCACGAGCTCTCGAGCCGTGCCGCCCCGGTGGAGCTGGGGTCCTGGGGTACAACGGTCGACATGACCGACTTCGCGACCCTCGCCAGAGAAGGCGACCTCCGCAGCCTGCGCGAGGCGCTGTGTGAGTACGACGTTCCGGGGATCGTCGACGAGCTGGAGCGGCTGGACGACTTCTCGCGTGCCGTGGCGTTCCGGGCATTGCCGAAAGACCTGGCTCTGGAGGTCTTCGAGGACCTCGATCCTCCGCTGCAACGCGAGCTCATCGACGAGCTGCGTGAGGAGGGCGTCTCGGACCTGGTGCTGGGGCTGGACCCCGACGACCGCGCGAGCCTGGTCGACGAGCTCCCGGCCGGCGTCGCCTCGCGGCTGCTGTCCGGACTGACCGCCAAGGAGCGCGTGATGACCATGACGCTCCTCGGCTACCCACCCGAGTCGGCCGGGCGGCGGATGACGCCGGAGGTGGTGCACGTGCTCGCCGGAGTGACGGTCGGCGAGGCCATGGAGCAGGTGCGTCGTCAGGAGCCGGAAGCGGAGACCATCTACGTGATCCCGGTGGTGGGACCGGGACGGGAGGTACGTGGCGTGGTGTCGCTGCGCCGCCTACTGGTCACCGGCGACGACGTCCCCGTCACCGAGGTCATGTCCGAGCCGATCACCGTCGCCGCGACCGAGGACCAGGAGGCGGCGGCGCGCATCGTCCGTGACCACGGCCTCGTCGCCGTGCCCGTCGTCGATGCCGAGGGCCGTCTCCTCGGTGTCTTCACCGTGGACGACGCGATGAGGGTGCTCGAGGCGGAGGAGAGCGAGGACATCGCCCGCGCAGGTGCCACAGAGCCGCTCCGTCGGCCCTACCTCACGACCACGGTGATGGAGATCGTGCGGAGCCGGATCGTGTGGCTCCTCGTGCTCATCGCCGCCGCGACGCTGACGGTGAACGTGCTCGACTACTTCGAGGACACGCTGTCCGCGGTGGTGGCCCTGGCGCTGTTCGTGCCGCTGCTCATCGGCACCGCGGGCAACACGGGCGCCCAGGCGGCCACGACCGTGGTACGCGCGATGGCGGTCGGCGACGTGAGGTTCGCCGAGCTGCCGCGTGTGGTGGGACGGGAGGCCCTCGTGGGCGTCCTGCTCGGTGCGTCCCTGGCCTGTGTCGGGTTCATCCCCGCGAGCCTCGTGGCAGGCAGCGACATCGCGATCGTCCTGGCGCTCGCACTGATCGTGGTCTGCACGCTGGCGACGACGGCGGGCGCCTTCACGCCGATGATCGCCAAGCGGATCGGGCTGGACCCCGCCGTGGTCAGTGCCCCGTTCATCACGACGTTCGTCGACGCCACCGGGCTGGTGGTGTACTTCCTCATCGCCCGGGCCGTGCTGGGCCTGTGACCTCGATCCCCGGACGTGGGGGCACTGCGGGTCGGACAATCCCGGTGTGAGCGCAGAAGGGCCGGCTGAGCCGCCGGTCGGACGTCCGCTGCTCCCCGGAGCGGTCGAGGAGCACGTGGTCACGGCCGTGCCCGTGTGCTCCCGCGACGACCTCGCCGGGCCCCTGCGGCAGGCACTGGCCGGTCAGCATTTCGCGTGCGCCGACGACGTTGCGGTCTGCGAGGGGAGTCCGTCCCGCAGGCGGCTCGTCGGGGTGATCCCGGTGGAACGGCTTCTCGGCGCCCGTGACGACGAGGCGGCCGAGGACCTGATGGATCGGGATCCGCCGGTGGTGGCTCCTGGCCTCGATCAGGAGCGGGCCGCCTGGAAGGCGGTCCAGCACGGTGAGGCCGCCCTCGCCGTCGTCGACGCCGACGGCATCTTCCGGGGGTTCGTCGCGCCCTCTCGCCTCCTCGGGGCTGTGCTGAAGAACTACGACGACGACTTCGCGAGGCTCGGTGGCTACCTGGCCTCCACGGCGTCGGCGAGGCACGCGATCGAGGAACCGCTGCACAGCCGCCTGTGGCACCGCGTCCCGTGGCTCCTCGTCGGGCTCCTGGGCTCCGCCCTGTCCGCCGGGTTGGTGCGGGGCTTCGAGGGGCAGATCGCCCAGGACCTCCGGCTGGCCTTCTTCGTCCCCGGCGTGGTCTACATGGCCGACGCCGTGGGGACCCAGACCGAGGCGTTGGTGATCCGGGGCCTGTCGGTGGGAGCTTCCATGCGCGCCGCGCTACGTCTGGAGTCGTTCACCGGGGTGACCATGGGGCTCCTGCTGGGGCTCCTCACCTTCCCCACGGTGTGGCTCGTGCTGGGGTCGGTGGACCTCGCGCTCGCCGTGGCCCTCGCGCTGTTCGCTGCGTGCGGCGTCGCCACGGTCGTCGCGATGGGCCTGCCGTGGCTGATGCACCGCTCGGGCCGGGACCCGGCCTACGGCAGCGGGCCGCTGTCCACCGTCGTGCAGGACCTGCTGTCGCTGCTGATCTACTTCTGGGTGGCCTCCGTGCTCGTGGGCTAGCATGACCGGCGCGATGGCGGTGGGGCTCGCCGACAACCGTGGCGCGTGCCACCGACAGTCCCTACCTGACGAGGTAGGAGGTCTCGTGTCCGCAGGTGCTCACCCGTCTGTCGCCGGTCCCCGCCTCTCGGTCCAGTGGGACGTCCTGGCCGTCATCGCCGTCGGGGGTGCGCTCGGGAGCCTCGCCCGTTGGGGTGTCGGTGAGCTCGTCCGGTGGGACGGCGAGGGGTACCCCTGGGCGACCTTCGTCGAGAACGTCTCAGGGGCGTTCGCCCTCGGCGTCGTCATGGCCCTCCTGCTCGACGTCTGGCCGCCCCGCCGCTACGTGCGCCCCTTCGTCGGGGTGGGCCTGCTCGGCGGCTACACCACGTTCTCGACGTACATGCTCGAGGCGCTCGAGCTCCTCGCAGGTGACCGGGTGCCGCTGGCCTTGGCCTACCTCGGCGGCACGCTCGTCACGGGTCTGCTCGCGGTGTGGGCGGGCATCGTGCTGGCCCGGCTGGTCGTGCGTCTCTCCCGGCGGCGACGGCGACGGCGACGCCGGCGTGAGCGCGAGCGATCCCCAGCATCTTCCCGGCGCGACACAAGGAGCAGCTCATGACGCTACGAGGCCCGGCCCTGAGGCTGACAGTGATGGTCGGCGAGTCCGACCAGGCCCACCGCCACCCGGTCTACACCGAGATCGTGCATCGGGCACACCGCGCCGGCCTCGCCGGGGCGAGCGTGTTCCGCGGCGTCGAGGGGTTCGGGCGGTCGCATCACATCCACACCACGCGGCTGGTCTCGCTCAGCGAGGACCTTCCCGTCGCCGTGGTCATCGTGGACACCGAGGAGCGGATCCGCGCCTTCCTGCCGGAGCTCGAGGAGCTCGCCGTCGAGGGCCTGGTCCTGCTCGAGCCCGTCGAAGTGGTCAGGTACGCCGGGGGCGACGGCTCGGACACGGGGTCGGCGCCGCGATGACCGTCGCCATGGTGCTGCTCGGAGGCGCGATCGGCGCCCCTCTGCGCTACCTGACGGACCTGGTGGTGCAGTCCCGGCACGACTCCGTCTTCCCCTGGGGGACCTTCACGGTGAACGTCGTGGGGTCGTTCGTCCTGGGGGTCGTTGCGGCGCTGGTGGGCGGGCTGGGACTCGCGTCATGGGTGCTGGCCCTGGTCGGCACCGGGATCTGCGGTGCTCTGACGACCTTCTCGACCTTCGGTTTCGAGACGGTGCGGCTTCTCGAGGAGGGGTCGGTGTCGGCGGCCGTCACGAACAGCCTGGCCAGCCTGGTGGTCGCGCTCGCGGCATGTGCCGGCGGGTGGGCGCTGACCTCCGCGCTGGTGTAGGCGGCGAAGCGAACTCCTCGTCAGGGACCCCTCGCTAGACTCCCGAGCGGGTGGGGGGCGAACAAGGGAGTCCGTCGTGGGCGCTGGAGGGACGACGTCGCGGTTGCGGCTGGAGCCCCGTCCTGCGTGCGTGTCCGAGGCACGTCGGCTGGTGCGACGTACTCTCGTGGACGCCGGCTGCGACGAGCTGGTCGACTCCGCGGTCCTGGCCACGAGCGAGCTGGTGACCAACGCCTTGGTCCATGCCGGCACCCCTGTCGAGGTCGGCGTGGAGATCCTGGCGGAGGGTGTGCGGATCGAGATCGCCGACGGGAGCCGGCACCTTCCCGAGCGACGTGCCTACGGCACCGCGGCGGGCACCGGTCGAGGACTGGTCGCCGTCGACAGCCTCGTGGACCGGTGGGGAGTTCGCCGGGAGGGTGCGCTGGGCAAGGTGGTCTGGTTCGAGCTCGGCACGACCGGTGGCCGAGTGGTCGACCAGCTCTCGGGCGGGGAGTTCGGCCCCGACTCCCCGGACGGGATCGTCCAGGTACGCCTGCTCGGTGTGCCCCTGCTCGTCCACGCTGCGTGGCAGCAGCACGTCGAGGCGGTGCTGCGCGAGTACCTCCTCGCCACGCTGGATGAGGGCACCGGAGAGGAGGCCATTGCGCTGCATGCCGAAGCCAGCGACGCCCTGGCTTTGCTCGCCGAGCACCTGCCGCGGCCCGAACTCGGCGGGGGGCTCGAGCAGATGATGGCTGCCGCACTCGACCCGGCGGCCTCCAGTACCGACGCGACCGTCCCGGTGCCGGTCGACTCGGTGGCGCACTTCGCCTCGCTGGGCCGCGCGCTCGACGACGCGGTGTCGGCTGCGCTCCGGGACGTCTTCTTGACCCCGCCGACGCAGCCTGAGCTCCAGGCCTTCCGCCGCTGGGTCTGCAGTCAGGTCGAGCAACAGAGCAAGGGGGCGCCGCCGCAGCCCTGGCAGAGCGAGGAGATCACGTCCTGGAGGAGGGCGCCCTCACCGCCCGGGTGGGACCCCGCGGTCGTGACGAACGCGCACGAGCCGCTGGTCGCCACCGACGACACCAACACGATCATCGCGGTCAGCCCCACGGCCGCGACCCTGTTGGGCTACGCCGGGCCGAGGATGCTCGTCGGGCGCCGTCTGGTCGCCATCGTCCCGCCCCGTTACCGCCAGGCCCACGTGGCCGGTTTCACCCTGCACCTCTACGCCGGCCGGCGGGAGATCCTCGGCCACCCGACGCGCCTGCACGCCCTCCGGCAGGACGGCACCGAGGTGTGCGTCGAGCTCCTGGTGCTGGCCAAGCCCGTGGAAGGGGAGCGGACGGTCTACGTGGCGACCCTGTCGTCCGTGGAAGAGTAACTTTACAGACATCTAGGGCTTGTCAAAGCCGCATACAACCCGTACCTTCATGTAAAACCCGACGGCATGGAGGTCAGACTCGTGGCGAGCTTGATCAGCGACACCGGCACGATCCCCGATGGATCGACCGAGCAGTGGAAGGACAAGAAGCGCTACCTGTGGCTCATCGGTCTGGTGGTGCCCTCGCTCGCCTTCGTGGCGATCGGGCTCCACGCCCTGACCGGCTGGGGCGTGTGGCTGTGGATCGGCCCGATCGTCGTCCTCGTCGTGGTCCCGCTCATCGACCTCGTGGCCGGGCTCGACCGGTCGAACCCGCCGGACGACGTCATCGAGAGGCTCGAGAACGACCGGTACTACCGCTGGATCACCTACCTGTTCCTCCCGGTGCAGTACGCCGGCTTCGTCGTGGCCTTCTGGATGATCGCCGCCGGCGACCTCTCTGGAGTCGACAAGATCGGCCTGGCCGCGACCATCGGCACGATCGGCGGCATCGGCATCAACACCGCCCACGAGCTCGGCCACAAGAAGGAGAGCCACGAGCGCTGGCTGTCGAAGGTCGCCTTGGCCCAGAGCTTCTACGGCCACTTCTACATCGAGCACAACCGCGGCCACCACGTCCGCGTCGCCACCCCGGAGGACCCCGCCAGCAGTCGCGTGGGGGAGAGCTTCTACCGCTTCTGGCCCCGCACGGTGACCGGCTCGCTCAAGAGCGCCTGGGAGCTCGAGCGCAGGCGCTACGCCCGCAAGAAGCAGCACCCCTTCCGGATCGGCAACGACGTCATCAACGCCTGGCTCATGTCCGCGGTCCTGTGGGGTGCGATGGTCGCCTGGCTCGGCGTCGGGATCCTGCCCTACCTGGTCGTGCAAGCCGTCATCGGCTTCTCGCTGCTCGAGATCGTCAACTACATGGAGCACTACGGGATGCTTCGTCAGAAGGTCGGCACGCCCGAGCGCCGTCGATACGAGCGGGTCGACCCCAGCCACAGCTGGAACTCCAACAACATCGCGACCAACGTGCTGCTGTATCACCTGCAGCGGCACAGTGACCACCACGCGAACCCGACGCGCCGCTACCAGACCCTGCGTGACTTCGAGGAGTCGCCGGTGCTCCCCACCGGGTACGCCGGGATGATAGTCCTCGCCCTCGTCCCACCGCTGTGGCGCAAGGTGATGGACCGCCGCGTCCTCCACCACTTCGACGGGGACATCACCCGCGCGAACATCCACCCGGCCACCCGCGACAAGGTCCTCGCCGCCTACGGCGTCGGCTCGAGCGAGTCCGGAGCGCACCGCGCGGACACCGCACCTGCCCACCAGGGCACACCCCTGCCCGACAGCCTCACCGCCGAGGCGGTGCAGGTGCCTGACGTGCGGGTTGTGGGCGGCGAGTGCCCGGGCTGCGAGTACGCCTACGACGAGGCGGTCGGGGACGCCCGTGAGGGCTTCCCTCCCGGCACGCCCTGGTCGGCCATCCCCGACAGCTGGTGCTGCCCCGACTGTGGCGTCCGCGAGAAGATCGACTTCGCCCCCCTGACCCGGGAGGTGGCCCGATGAAGATCCTCGCCGACCGTGCGACGTGTGAGGGCCTCGGCATGTGCGAGGCGATGGCACCCGACTTCTTCGAGGTCGGTGACGACGCCACCGTCGTGGTCCTCGACGAGACCCCGGGGGAGCAGCACCGCAGCGACCTCACCGCGGCGGTCGACGCCTGTCCCGTGCTCGCCCTCCGCCTCGAGGGCTGATCGCGGTGAAGCGACTCGTCGTGGTGGGCGCCTCCCTGGCCGGTCTCCGTGCGGTGGAGGCCGCCCGACGGGCCGGTTTCGCCGGGACAGTGACCCTGGTCGGTGCCGAGGAGCACCTGCCCTATGACCGGCCTCCGTTGTCGAAGGGCTTCCTCGACGTGGGCGGACCAGACCGTGTCGAGCCGTTCCGACCCGAGGCCGTGCTCCGCGACGAGCTGAGGGTCGAGCTGGTGCTCGGCGCCCCCGCCGAGGGGGTGGACACCGCGGCCCGGGAGGTCGCCGTCGGCGGTCGGACGGTGGTGTACGACGCGCTGGTGATCGCGACAGGTGCAGCACCGAGACCCTTTCCGGACGCCGACCACCTGGCGGGAGTGCACTCGCTGCGCACCGCGCAGGACGCCGTCGCCATCCGTGACGCGCTCGACACCGGAGCCCGGACCGTCGTGATCGGCGCAGGGTTCATCGGCTCCGAGGTGGCCTCTGCGGGGCGCAAGCGCGGCCTGCCTGTCACGGTCGTGGAGGCCGCGCCCCTCCCGCTGACCCGTTCCGTCGGGCGGGAGGTCGGCGCGGTGTGCGCGGATCTGCACCGTGCCGCCGGCACCGACCTCCGGCTCGGGGTGGGAGTGTCCGGTGTCGAGTCAGCCGGCGGGGCCGTGACCGGCGTACGCCTCGACACCGGCGAGGTGCTGCCGGCCGACCTGGTCGTCCTCGGCATCGGCGTCACTCCCGCCACGGGGTGGCTCGAGGGCAGCGGGGTGCCCCTGCACGAGCGCGACCGCGGCGTGGTCTGCGACGCCACGCTCGCCACCGGGGTGCCCGGCGTGTACGCCGCAGGCGACGTCGCCCATGTCCCCAACCCGTTGTTCGACGGGCAGCTCATGCGGCTCGAGCACTGGACCAACGCCGCCGAGCAGGGGGCCGCCGCCGCGCGGCACGCGCTCGACCCGGCATCGGCCCGGGCGCTCGCGACGGTGCCCTACTTCTGGTCCGACTGGTACTCCCACCGCATCCAGTTCGTGGGCACGCCGGTGGCCGACGAGGTGGCGGTCGTGGTTCCGGCGGAGGACGGGTTCGTCGCCCTCTATCGCCGGCAGGACCGGCTGGTGGGGGCACTCACCGTCGACCGTCCGCGCGACATCATGAAGCTACGTCGCCGCGTCGCCGACCGGGGAGCTTGGAGCGAGGCAGTCGCCTTCGCCGAGACCCTGCGGCCGACCGTCGCGGTCTAGCTTCGGGACCCGGCGTGGACCACGGCCACGAGTCCGTCATCCGGGTCCTCGGCCCTGGCCGCGCCCCTGACCCTGGCCACGCCCGGGACCCTGTCCGCCGCCACCGCCGTCCCCGTTCCCGGCTGAGCCGTTGTTCGGCGCGGGCTGTGGTGCCGGCTGCGGCGCGGGTGGGACGTAGGGCGTCCCGTCGGAGATGAAGAGCGTGACCGTCATGCCGGACCCGATCTCGGCGCCCACCTGGGGGCGGACGTAGGCGACGGTGCCCCGCGGACGGCCGGAGTCGACCATAGGACCGACCTGGGGGACGAGTCCACGCTGTCGGAGCTTGCGGCTCGCGACGCGCCGGTTGTCCCCGACGACGTTGGGCACCCTGACCATCCTGCCCTTGACCTTGCGAGGGTTGGGCTTCTTGAAGTCGCGGTCGGGAAGCCACCGCTGGACCACCTTCATGGCGTCGCCCCACATGGGGCCGGCGTTGGTGCTCCCGGCGGCGCGGACGATGCGGGACCCGCCGACGACCTGGCCGTTCAGCGTCCTCCAGCGCCCCTTGCGGTCAGCGCCCGCGATCATCGAGGCGGTTGCCATGTTGGGGGTGTAGCCGACGAACCAGACGGCCATGTTGCGGTTGATGGTGCCGGTCTTGCCGGCCGACGGCTGCTTCAGCGAGATGCCCGCATTGTGCCCGAAGCCACCGGGCTCCTGCACGCCGCGCAGGACGTCGTTGACGGCGTCGGCGACCGGTCGTTCCAGCACTCGCCCGCACTGCTTCGGGTACTTCTTCGTCTCGCCGTTCGCGAGGACGACCTCCTCGACCGGGCGGCTCTCGCAGTGGACGCCACGCGCGGCGAAGGTGGCGTAGGCCTCGGCCATCGACAGCGGGTCCGTGTCGACGACACCGAGGGTGAACGCGGGCACCTGCTGGTTGTCGGGGTCGTCGAGAGTGATGCCCATCTGCTTCGCGAGCCGGTAGGGTCGGCACAGGCCGGTGCGCATCTCGAGCTTCGCGAAGAAGGTGTTCACCGACTGCTGCGTGCCGGAGTACAGGTCGAAGCGGCCCGAGCCGGTCGAGTTCTGGGGCTCCCACGTGTCGCTGCTCCTCAATCGACCGTTGCAGCCCCGGAACCGGTTGATCGGCAAGGACACCTGCTGAGGTGCCTGGATGCGGGTGTTCAGCGCGATGCCCTGCTCGATGGCGGCCGCGAGCACGAACACCTTGAACGTGGAGCCGGCCTGGAAGCCGTTGGCGTTGCCGTACCGCTTCGGGACGACGTAGTTCAGGAACGTCTGACCCTCCTTCACCTTCCGTCCCATCGGGCGCGACTGCGCCACGGCCCGAACCTTGCCGGTCCCGGGTTCGACCATGGCGAGCGCGCCGACAGCCCGGTCGGTGGCGTTGACGTGCTCGCGCACCGACCTGTCCGCGGCCCGCTGCATGCGCAGGTCGACCGTCGTCTTGACGGTGAGGCCTCCTGCCCTCAGCTGCTGCTCGCGCTCCTTGCGCGTGCTGCCGAGCTCGCGGTCGTTGAGGAGGTACTCCCGCACGTAAGCGCAGAAGAAGGGCGCGGGAGAGGAGACGCACCCGTTGCGGGTGGGACGCACCTTCAGGCCTAGCCCCCTCTCCTTGGCCTCCCGCGCCTCCGCCCGCGAGATCACGTTCAGCGCGGCCATCCGATTGAGGACGATGTTGCGCCGGCTCTGCGCGCGGCCGGGGTCATTGGTCGGGTCGTAGCCGGTGGGGTTCTTCACCAGCCCTGCGAGGAGTGCAGCCTCGTGGAGCTCGAGCTTCGAGGCCCGCTTGGAGAAGTAGTGCCGGGAGGCGGCCTCGATGCCGTAGGCGCCGTCGCCGAAGTAAGCGATGTTCAGGTAGCGCTCGAGGATCCAGTCCTTGTCGTAGTTCTCCTCGAAGGCGATCGCGTAGCGCAGCTCCTGGAGCTTGCGCCGGTAGGTCTCGGCCGTCGCTGCGGCTCTCTCCTCGTCGGTCTCCGCCTGGCTCACCAGCGTCAGCTTGACCATCTGCTGGGTGATGGTCGAACCGCCCTGCACCACCTCGTCGCTCGTCTGGTTGGTGATGAACGCCCGCAGCGTGCCTTTGAGGTCGATCGCGCCGTGCTCGTAGAAGCGATAGTCCTCGATAGCGAGGATTGCCTTGCGCATGATCGGCGCGACGTCGTCGAGCGCGACGTTCACCCGGTTCTCGTCGTAGAAGGTCGCGAGCAGGTTGCCCTTGCTGTCGAGGATCCGGGTCCGCTGCGCGAGCGGCTCGGCGGTCAGCCGGGCGGGGAGCTGGTCCATTCCCTCGGCGACCGAACGCGTGGCGAAGCCCGTGACGGCCGCGAACGGGATGGCGAAGCCGGCTACGAGGACGCCCATGGCCACGGAGATCGCGACGATCCCAACCAGACGGGTGAGGACTCCGGGGAGGCCGATGCGGCGGCCCTTGTGCGAGACAGGCATAGGTCAGGGCCGGCGGACGGTCGGCGCGGCCAGCACGCCGCGGTCGGTCACGGTCATGCCCCTCCGTACCCAGGCCGGCGGACTCCATGAGGCGCCGATCACCGAAATGATTGAAAGTTTTTCGAGTTCGACCGATCCGGAGACCGAGCGGTGCCGAAGTAGAGGTATCAGGCACCACTCCCGATCCGGAAGGACCCGCATCATGCGACGCACCACAGCAGCCATCGGCGCAGCCGGCCTCGTAGCCCTCGTTGCCGCCCCCATGTCACCGGCCAGCGCGGCCGAGGACGCCACCGTATCGGTCCTGCACGGCGTGCCCGGGCTCACCGTCGACGTCTACGCCAACGGCGAGGAGCTGATCCCCGACTTCGAGCCTGGGACCCTGACCGACCCGCTCACCCTGCCCGCAGGGAGCTACGACCTCCAGATCTTCGCCGACGGGGACACCCCCGACAGCGCCGACCCGGCCATCGAGGCCAACGGCGTGGAGGTCCCCGCAGGCGCCAACGCCACCGTCGTGGCCCACCTCGACGCCGACGGCAACCCGCGCTTGAGCCTGTTCGCCAACGACACCGCCCCGACCTCCGCAGGCGAGTCCCGCCTGACGGTCCGCCACACCGCGGCGGCACCGGCCGTCGACGTGCGGGCCGACGGGGACGTCGTCTTCGACAACCTCGCCAACCCCGACGAGGCATCGGCTGACGTGCCGGCAGGGAACTACTCGGCCGACGTGGTGCTTGCAGGCACCGAGGACGTCGCGCTCGGCCCCGCCGACCTGAACCTCGCCGAAGGCACCAGCACGATCGTCTACGCCTGGGGGAGCGCCGAGGACGGCAGTCTCGACCTGGCGGTCCAGACCATCGACGGGTTGCACTCCGCTCCGTCCGGCGTCCCCGGCGGCCAGGCAGGTCTCGCCCCCGAGACCGGCACCGCCCCCGCCTGGGCCCTCGGCCTCGGCGTGACGTCGGCCCTCGCGCTGGCCTTCGCCGGCCGAGCGCTGGTCCCGGCCCGCACCCAGCGCTGAGGAGAACGAGCCCTCATGAGGACGACGAGAGGTGCTGCCCTGATCGCCCTCCTGGGAGTGATCGGTCTCGTCGTCAGCCTCGCCGCGGTGTGGCCCCGGCTCGGTCCCGGACCTGAGGTCCTGGACCCACAGCCGGGGCCACCCGCGGCAGGTCCCGCCCGGACGACCAACCCCGCACCGGGTGGAGCCGGGCCCGGCAGGAACGAGGCCTCGCTCGATGCGCCGACCGCCCCGTCGGTCACCCGCCCCGTGCAGGTGAACCTCGGGTCGGTCGGCGTCGACCTGCCGGTGCGCCCCGTCGGTGTCGCCAAGGACGGGCAGATGCAGCTTCCCCCCGACCCACGGGTGATGGGTTGGTACCGGTACGGCCCGGCCCCGGGCGCGAGTACGGGCGGGTCGGTGGTGGTCGCGGGCCACCTCGACTCGAGACGCCTGGGGCTCGGTCCACTCGTGCGGCTGCGAGACCTCCGGCTCGGCGACAAGGTCGTGGTGACCACCTCCGACGGTGCGACATCGACGTACACCATCAGGGAGATCGAGCGCTTCGACCGCCGGGCGTTGCCTGCCGAGGTCTTCTCCCGTAGTGGCCCGGAGCGGCTCCGGATCGTGACCTGCGGTGGCGAGTACGACCCCGAGGCAGGCGGCTACCAGCAGAACCTCGTAGTCACCGCCGTCCCGGCCTGATCCCGCGTATGCCGCGAGGCCGCCGGGCCGCGTGGTCAGTCGGCCAGGGTGCCGCCGAACACCTGCCAGGCCAGCGCCGACTTCGCGGTCAGGCTGAGGACGATGTATGCCTTCTCGCCGTAGAGGTAGTCGCGCCACCGTCCCCGGGCGCGGTACTGCAGCCACTGGTTGAGCGCGAAGACGTTGAAGAACACGAACAGCGACACGAGGATGCCGTACACGAAGCCGGGCGGGGACGCCGAGGAGGTCGAGCCCGGCGCGACGACGTAGACCACGATCGCGACCCACGGCACGATGCCGGCGATGCAGCCGAAGACGAACGGCAGCCAGCCGCCTCCGCCGGGCTCCTCGTAGTTCTCCTGGAGCCACCCGAAGAGGATCATCGACGCGTTGACCCCGAAGATCGCGATCAGCGCCGCCACGTCCGCGATCCCGACCAGCTGGGCGATCAGGACGATCATCAGCGACGAGGAGAGGGAGTACTCCACCCACCGGGCCACGTTGCGACGCCGCGACATGTCAGTGAGGTAGCGGCTCCACCACCCCGTGACCACGATCAGGTGGGCGAGTGCGGAGAGGGCCAGGAACCCGGCCACCCCGAGGCCGGTGGGGATGTCGAAGAGGACCACCGGCTCCTGCGGCGTCGTGCCGGGCGGTCCGGCCAGGTAGCTGCCTGTGACGGGCAGCGCGAAGTCCGAGGCGAGCACCACCACGGCGACGGCCTGGACCGCGTGGAGGGCGGCCGCCGCCGCGTTGGAGCGCCTCAGACTGCGCTGCTGGTCCGGGTGCACGCCTTGGGTCGTCACGGTTCCCCCTCGCCTGACGGGTGTGTGCCCAGTCTGGCGGGAGGGGTCAGCGACGGTGGCGTTTCCGGGCCATCAGGTAGCCGACGACGACACCGAGCACGGCGGCGATGATCAGGGCAACCCACAGCGGCAGCGCGGCGGTCCACACCACGAACGAGACCTCGACGGTGTCCCGGTTGACCAGGATCCACACGACGAGGAGCACCAGGCCGCGATCCCACCGATCGTGCGGCCGCTCCACCTCGTCCCACGTGCGGATGTCGCGCCGCCGTCGGTGCGTGTGCTCATGTGGCCATCCTCTGCGGGTGGGCGCCCGCCTCGGTGATCTTCACGCGTCCGACCAGCATCATCGCGATCCCGTCCGCGATCACTTCGATGCCGATCAGCACACCGAGGAGCACGAAGGAGGCGGTGAACAGGTTGAACAGCACCAGCAGACCGAGTGCCACCGACACGATGCCGCCCAGGATCATGGCGATGCGGTACTCAGGCATGGCGCCCGCCGCCACGAGCCGGATGATGCCGCCCGCGAGGAACAGCGCGCCGGCCACCAGCGTGAGCGTGATGGCTGCTGCCTCGGCGTTGCGCAGGACGAAGACCCCGAGCACGGTCAGCAGACCACCTGTGACCGCCGACGCCCAGAAGCCGCCCTTGCCGATCCGGAACATCGCACCCACCAGTCCGAGGATGCCGAACAGCACGATGATCCATCCGAGGAAGAGGACCGACACCGTCGTCGCGATCGCGGCGTGGCCCAGGATGGCGAACCCACCGACGACCAGGAGCGCGCCAAGTGCGATGTCCCACCCGGTGCGGGTTCTCTCGAGAATTGACTCAGCCATGACGTCCGTCCTTTCGAGTCGGCACACGCCGACCCCTCTGCCTCAAGTGTCTGCCCGTACGGGCTGGAACGGGTCACCCCGAAAGACCGTTTCCTCGTGCCCCGTGCGGGGGAGACCGGTTCGGGACCGGAGTCACGATTCGCAGCAAAACGTCCGAGGAGCCACCATGAACACCTTTCGCAGCACCGATCTCCACACCGAGCTGGTCCGCCCGGGCCACGTCCGCCCCGAGGACGGGTGCACCGCACGGTCGCTGCAGACCGACCGTTACGTCATCGACTCCACGGAAGGTCCGGTCGAGCATGTGGCTGTCGCGTGCCGGGCCGGGCACCGGGTTCAACGGCGCGGTGTCCTCCTTGTGGCCCGGGCGTTAGTCAGCGCGGCGCGGCGCGGAGGTACTGCTTGGGCCACGTGATGCCGCCGACCGGCACACCGAGGTCGTGCGCTGCGCGCAGTGCCCAGTGCGGGTCGCGCAGCATCGCCCGGGCGAGGAGCACCGCGTCCGCCGAGCCCTCCGCGACCACTCGCTCGGCCTGCTCGGCCTCGGTGATCAGGCCCACCGCGCCGGTGGCGATCCCCGCCTCCTCGCGGATGCGGCGGGCGAACGGCACCTGGTAGCCCGGTCCGAGAGGGATCTCGGCAGGGGCGTTGCCGCCGGAGGAGACGTCGACGAGGTCCACCCCCGCCTCGTGCAGCAGCCGTGCGAGCGCCACGGAGTCGTCAACGCTCCAGCCGCCCTCGACCCAGTCGGTGGCGGAGACGCGCACCAGCAGCGGGGTGGCATCGGGCACGACGACCCGGACCGCGTCGACCACGCGCAGCAGCAGGCGCACCCGGTTGTCGAAGGAGCCGCCGTACTCGTCGATGCGTCGGTTCGACAGCGGCGAGAGGAACTCGTGCAGGAGGTAGCCGTGGGCCGCGTGGATCTCCAGCACGTCGAAGCCGGCTTCGAGAGCACGCTCGGCGGCACGCGCGAAGTCGTCCGCGAGACCTTCGACCTCGGCGGTGGACAGCTCTCGCGGCTCGGGGAGACCTGGGTACCCCACCGGGGAGGGGCCGACCGCCGCCCAGCCGCCCTCCTCCGGCGGGACCCACCCGCGGCCCTCGAACGGGGGCCGCGTCGATGCCTTGCGGCCGGCGTGAGCCAGCTGCATCCCGGCGGTGGCGCCCTGGCCGTGGACGAAGTCGACGATCCGGGACCAGACCAGCGCCTGGTCGTCGTTCCAGATGCCGGTGTCCACGGGCGAGATGCGACCGTCCGGTGAGATCGCAGTCGCCTCGGTGAGCACCAGCCCGACGCCACCGCGCGCGAACGACCCGAGGTGAACCAGGTGCCAGTCGTTCGGTACGCCGTCGACGGCGGAGTACTGGCACATCGGGGCGACCCACACCCGGTTGCGGATGTCGGTGTCGCGGAGCCGTATCGGCGTGAAGAGTCCCGTCATGCCCGGAGGAACACGGGCTCGACTCCGGACATTCCTGGCGCCACCGAGGGCCAGTCTTCGGCGTGACGACGGGCCGGGGACACGTCATCGCAACCTCCGGTTCACCCGGCACGGACACCGTCGAGGTGCCAGGAGACCTCACCCGAGGGGACCACCGTGCGCCTGCCGCTTACGACCGCGACCCACCGCACATCCACTCGTCCGCCGTCCCACCCGATCTCCCACCCGCCGGGCCACCCACCGACCCATCGGGCGTCCCGGCGAGGTGGCGGTGTCCTGAACGTCGCCCATCGTGGCGCGAGCAGCGAGGTCGCAGAGAACACCCTCGCCGCCGTGCGCCGGGCAGTGGAGCTGGGCGCGGACCTGGTCGAGATCGACGTACGTCGCTCCAAGGACGGGGCACTCGTCCTGATGCACGACGCCACGCTCACCCGGACGACCGACGTCCAGCGGGTCTTCCCGCGGCGAGCGCCATGGCGCGTGGGTGACTTCACCTACGACGAGCTGAAGCGGCTCGACGCGGGGTCGTGGCGGGCATCGACCTTCGAGGGCGAGCGCGTCGCCACGCTCGAGGAGGTCCTCGACGTCATAGGCCCGAGCAAGACCGGCCTGCTGCTCGAGCTCAAGAGCCCTGAGCTCTACCCGGGGATCGTCGCCGACGTGGTCGCGCAGATGCGGGACCTGCGCCGGCTCGTGGATCCGGCCCTCGCCGAGGGCCGCATGGTCGTGCAGTCGTTCGACGTCGCGGCGATGAAGGAGCACAAGACGCTGGCGCCCTCCGTCCCGGTGGGCCTCCTCGGCACGGCCTCACGTGCGAACCTCCCGGCACTGGGCACGTGGGCCGACCAGCTGAACCCCAGCCACTTCTCCGTCGACAAGGGGTACGTCGACCAGGTTCACCGGGCGGGCATGCAGTGCCTGGTGTGGACCGTGGACCGGCCACCGGCGATGCGGCGGGCGCTGCGGATCGGCGTGGACGGCGTGATCACGAACCGCCCGAGCTCCCTGAAGCGGCTGCTCGAGGGGCGGGAGCCGGCCCGTAGTGGCCGGGCGGCACTGCCTCGGTGACGCCGAGGGCGGCGAGGACGCTGGGCAGCATGGCCTTCGCCGTGCGCCGGTAGCCGGCACCCGAGGGGTGGAACCGGTCGACCGCGAACATCTCATCGGGGGCACTGAGGAAGAACGGCCCCACCACCGCCGCCAGTGAGACGGCTCGTCCGCCGAGCCCTGTCACCACCTCGCGCTGGGCCTCGGCGAGCTGGCGCGAGGCTATCCTGGCGAGCGAGCGGAGCGGCTTGGGCACGGCGGTGAGCCCGCCGAGGTCGGGGCAGGTGCCCACCACCACCTCGGTACCCCGCTGCCGCAGGGAGCGCACCGCCTCGGCGAGGTGTCGCGTGGAGGTCGGGGTGCGTACCCGGTGCGTGACGTCGTTGCCGCCGACGACGATCACGGCGACGTCGGCGGTGTAGCCGTGGGGGAGAGCGGCGAGCTGGCCCGGAGCATCGACGTCTCCGAGCCCACGTGGGCCGCGGTGTGCAGGCGGACGGTGTTGGTCACGCCGTTGACTTGGGGGAAGAAGGACTCGGTGACGATGGCGACGCGCATGGCATCACCGTGGGCAGCGTCCGTGAACGAGTGGTGTCCTTCAGGCCGGGAGCGGGTGAAGGTCGCGGGGCCGTTCTGCGCGCGGCCTGCCCGTCAGAGGCTGAATCAGGGGGCGGCGATGCCGGCCGTCTCGGCGAAGGTGGAGGCCCACACGAAGTAGGCCGCGAGACTCATGAGCATGGTCAGGGGGATGCGCATGGTCCGAGCCTCCGCCTGCGCCACGACGGCGAGGTGAACTCCCGGCGGCGAGGTGGTGACGCCGCGGCGGCCGGTCCCCGTTTAGGACCTTCGCCTCTGGCGGTCCCTGTCCGGCCCGACTGTTCTCGGAGGGGAGGCGAGAACAGAGGGATTGTCATGCGGAAATCTGAGGGAAGTACCACGCCCACCGATGTCGCCGTCGACACGAGCGGCATCGAGAACCGCCCGGCCAACGTCGGACAACAGCTCTTCGACCGGGTGCAGAGCACGCCGGACGCCGAGGCCTACCGGTTCCCGGTGGGGGAGCGCTGGGAGTCGATGACCTGGAAGGAGACCGGCGACAAGGTCACGAGGCTCGCCGCAGGGCTGGTCGCTCTCGGCATCGAGCCGGAGCAGCGGGTCGGCATCGCCTCCACGACCAGGGTCGAGTGGATCCTGGCCGATCTCGCGATCATGTGTGCCGGAGCGGCCACCACCACCGTGTATCCCACGACGATCGCCGACGACGTGGCCTACATCCTGTCCGACTCCGAGTGCCGCGTCGTGTTCGCGGAGGATGACGAGCAGATCGAGAAGCTCCACGCGCACAGGGCGGACCTGCCGCTGCTGGACAAGGTCGTCACCTTCGACGGGACGCCCGACGGTGACTGGGTCATCGGACTGGCCGAGCTCGAGCGGCTCGGCGAGGAGCTGCTCGCGTCACAGCCGGCCGTCATCGAGGAACGCGTCGCGGCCACCGGGCCCGACTCGCTCGCGACACTCATCTACACCTCCGGGACGACCGGACGGCCGAAGGGCGTGCGCCTGCGCCACTCGTCGTGGACCTACGAAGGGGCCGCGATCGAGGCGCTGGACATCCTGAGCCTCGACGACCTGCAGTTCCTGTGGCTGCCGATGGCGCACTCGTTCGGCAAGGTGCTGCTGAGCACGCAGCTGGCCATCGGCTTCCCGACCGCCGTGGACGGCCGCGTCGAGAAGATCGTCGACAACACGGGCGTGGTGCGCCCGACGTTTATGGGCGCCGCGCCGCGGATCTTCGAGAAGGCCCATGACCGCATCGTGCTCATGCAGAAGGCCGAGGGCGGGATCAAGGAGAAGATCTTCAACCGGGCCTTCGACGTCGGGCTCCGCGTCACCCGGCTCGAGCACGAGGGCAAGCCCGTGCCGACCCTGCTCAAGTGGCAGTACGGCCTCTTCGACAAGCTGGTCTTCTCCAAGATCAGGGAGCGCTTCGGCGGCCGGGTCAGGTTCTTCGTCTCCGGGGCGGCGGCGCTCAACCGGGAGGTCGCCGAGTGGTTCAACGCCGCGGGCATCCTCGTCCTCGAGGGCTACGGACTGACCGAGACCTCGGCGGGCTCGTTCGTCAACCGGCCGTGGAGCAACCGCTTCGGCACGGTCGGCCCGCCCTTCCCGGGCACGGAGGTCAAGATCGCCGAGGACGGCGAGGTGCTGATCAAGGGCCCCGGGGTCATGGACGGCTACCACAACCTGCCCGAGAAGACCGCGGAGACGCTCGCGGACGGCTGGCTGCTCACCGGCGACATCGGTGAGCTCGACGAGCAGGGGCGGCTCCGGATCACCGACCGGAAGAAGGACCTGTTCAAGACCTCGGCGGGCAAGTACATCGCCCCCTCGCAGATCGAGTCGCAGTTCAAGGCGATCTGCCCGTACGCCAGCCAGTTCGTGGTGCACGGCGAGGGCCGCAACTACTGCATCGCCCTGATCACCCTCGACCCGGAGGCCATGGCCGGCTGGGCCGAGCAGAACGACATGGCGGGCAGGTCCTATGAGGAGGTCGTCGCCTCACCCGCCTGCAAGGCGATGGTGGGGGAGTACGTCGACGAGCTCAACGGCCGGCTCAACCGTTGGGAGACCATCAAGAAGTGGATCCTCCTCGATCACGACCTGACCATCGAGTCCGGCGAGCTGACCCCGTCGATGAAGGTCAAGCGGATGGTCATCGAGCAGAAGTACGCGGACGAGATCAACGCGCTCTACAAGGCGGCCTGAGGCGTGGATCAGGCCGGCTCGGAGGGATGGGGCAGGGGCGAGCCCTCCGTCCGGGACCTGTTCCGCCATGCCGTCGCATCGAGTGACGCCTCGGCGATGCGGACCGGGGTCGAGCGGATGCTCGGTTTGACGGACGGGGGCAGCCTGAGCCCGGACGCAGAGTTCGAGCTGAGGCACCCCGACTTCGTCATGGAGATGCCCCAGTCTGGGGAGCGTGTCCGCGGCCGCGTGGCGATGCGCGAGATGCAGGAGGCGTTCCCGACACCTCCGCAGAGCATGGTCCTGCGGAGGGTCGTCGGGGCCGGTCGTGTCTGGGTGGTGGAGGGGGAGGTCGACTACGGGGCCGACCCCTGGAGAGCGGTAGTCGTCCTCGAGCTCGACGAGGACGGCACGATCCTCCGGGAGACCCGGTACTACGTGCAGAGCACCGAGGCTCCCCCCTGGCGCTCTTCGTGGGTCGAGCCGATCGACTGAGTCTGCCCGAGGTTCCCGAGAAGTAGGTACCCGCCCTCGGCGCCGGAGGAATACAGTCGAGGGTGTTCCGCCCTGGAGGGAGGGCTGCCGATGGACGGTGTGCTCCTGTACGACGGTGACTGCGGTTTCTGCGAGACGTCCGCGCAGTGGCTCGAGCGACATGCCCGCAGCCCGGCGCGGGTCGAGGCGTGGCAGGCCGCCGACCTGGGGCGTCTCGGGCTGAGCGCAGCGGAGTGTGCCGAGGCCGTGCTGTGGGTGGAGGACGGCCGGCGGGCGGTCGGACCGGAGGCCGTGGCTGCCTACCTCCGGAGCGCCACCATCCCCTGGCAGACCGCCGGCAGGCTGCTCCAGGCCCCGGTGTCCAGGCACGTCGCCCGGCCGGTCTTCCGATGGGCGGCGCAGCACCGCAACAGCTTTCCCGGAGGTACGACGACAGACGGGCCCTCGCGGGAGGGCAAGCCGGTCAAGGGTCTTCGTCGCCGTCGGGCGCGTGACGTCGGCGCGTGCGTGCGCCTGCTGCGTGTGGTCTTCTACGAGGACCGCTACCCGGAGACCTGGCCCGACGGCGCGCGGTCCTGGCTCGAGGCGGAGGACGTGGTCGAGGCGTGGGTCGTGGAGCGGCACGGCGAGCTCCTCGGTCACGTGGCGATCTCGCGCGCCGGGCTCGAACCGCTGTCGGCACTGCGCTGGCGTGAGCTCACGGGGCAGCCGCCCGAGCGGCTCGCCGCGGTGTCCCGCCTCTTCGTCAGACCTCGGGCCCGGCGAGAGGGCATCGGGGCGGCGTTGCTCGAGGTCGCCGTCACGGGCATTCGCGAGCGCGGCCTGACCCCCGTGCTCGAGGTGGTGAGCTCGTGGGAGGGCGCCGACGCCTTCGTCGAGAGCCGTGGCTGGCGGCCGGTCGCGATGTACCCGTGGGGAGACCCCGGCGAGCGGATCCAGGTCTTCTACTACGAGCCGGGTCTGCCCACGTTCCGCGGTCTCACGCGGCCGGCGCGAGCCGTGCCGACGGTGGCAGCTCGACCTCCGGTCGGGTTGCCTGCTCCGGCAGGTCCAGCCGCTTGAGCAGCAGTGCGTTCACCGCCACCAGGAAGCTCGAGCCCGACATCGACAGTGCCGCGATCTCCGGCCTGAGCATCAGACCGAACGCCGGCTCGAAGACACCGGCGGCGATGGGCAGGGCGAGGGTGTTGTAACCGATCGCCCAGCCGAGGTTCTGCCGCATCTTGCGCAGGGTCCCCCTGCCGATGGTCAGGGCCGTGGGCACGTCGAGCGGGTCGGAGCGCATGAGCACCACGTCGGCGGTCTCGATGGCCACGTCGGTGCCGGTGCCGATC
>DATHVS010000162.1:0-12409 GCA_035461195.1 Nocardioidaceae bacterium | reverse complement strand
CCCCTTCGACTCCGTCCCGGTGACCACCACCCGGCCGACCTCGGCCGTGCTCAGCACGTGGGTGCCGCCGTCGGCCTGCTTGTCGAGGCCGACGATGTCGATGACCCGCAGCGGGTCGATCTCGCGGGGGATGAGGTTGGCCGCCGTCCGGATCAGCGCCGGGTCCTCGTCGGCGAGCTCGCGGCCCACGAACTCGACGAGGATCTCGTGGGCGGCGGCGATCTCCTCGTTGATCCGGGCCTCGACCTGGCGGCCGAACTCGGCGGACATCGACGGCAGCGGGAAGTCGAGGCGGCCCTTGCCCGGGTCCATGTTGCCGCCCGTCACCGCGACGCGGTGGTCTGCCCAGATCACGCCGCAGAGGATGTGCAGGGCGGTGTGCGTGCGCATCGTGAGGTGGCGGCGGACCCAGTCGAGCTCGCCCCACGTCTCCGTGCCCTCGTCGGGCAGCTCGCCGGGCTCGGCGTCGAGCCAGTGCCAGATCGTGCTCGGGTCCTCCCGGTCCCGCGCGACGCGGACCACCCCGGCGGCCCCGCCGTCCCAGCGCAGCGAGCCGATGTCGTGCGGCTGACCGCCGCCGCCGGGATAGAAGGCGGTACGCCGGAGGGCGACCCTGCGCTCATCGCGGTCCACCCGGCCGACCGTCGTGTCGAAATCGCGGGTGTAGGCGTCGACGGAGAACATCTCGGTCTCCGCGAGCTCGCGCGGTGCTCCTGCGGGGACGCCGCCCCCATGTCCTGGTACGGCCACGTTCGAGGCCCCCTCATCTCTCGACGGCTGCTGTTCAACAACGTACCCGCGCCACGGGCCCGGAGTACGCTCGTCGACGGAAAGCCGTCTCTCACCCGAAGCCGCCCCTGGAGGTCCTCCGTGCGTTCCGCCATCCGCTCCCGTGCAGCCCGCGCGGCCTGTGTCGCGGTCGTGCTCCTCGCGCTCGGGGCCTGCTCGAGTGACGACACGCGGCAGGTCGCCGCCGACTCGTCGGCCTCGGCAGCGGCGTCGTCCCCGGCTGAGGACGCCCCCGCGGCACCTGTCGCCGACTCCGACGACGCCGGACAGGGCAGCTGGGACGAGGAGACCCTCGTGCCCGCGATGATGGCGGCGATCGAGGACCAGAAGACCGCCCACTTCACGATGGCCGTGGCCGGCGACGGCGCCACCATGGACGCCAAGGGTGACCTGGCCTTCCGCGGCAAGCGCTCGGAGATGGCGATGGTCATGGACGGCGCGGCGTTCGGCGGCGGGACGGTGGAGATGCGGGTCGTGGACCGCGTGGCCTACCTGTCGATGCCGCCGATGACCCCTGAGGGCAAGTTCGTCGAGGTCCGGCCAGGCGACCCGGACTCCCCGCTCGCCGGGATGGCCGGCCAGATGCACGTCGACCCACGCGACAGCGTGAAGGCTCTTCGGACGGGCCTGCGCGAGGTCACCTTCGTCGGCGTCGAGACCGTGGACGGCGAGGAGCTCGAGCGCTACCGCATCACGGTCGACGTCCGAGCAGCCGCCAAGGCCCAGGGCATGCCGCCCATGGCCGGTGCGCCGAAAACCGTCGACTACGACATGTGGCTCGACCAGGAGGCCCTCATGCGGCGTATGGAGCTCGACATGTCAGGGGTGACGATGAAGATGGAGCTGTCTGCATGGGGCGAGCCGGTCACGATCGAGGCACCCGCGCGCAGGGACATCGTCGAGGGTCCGAACCGCATGCGCGGGTAGTCCGGACGCGTTGGTCCCTTTTCGCCCCCAGGGGCTGGTCCGCGGGGTGCCCCAGGGAGTGATCCCTCCGCGCGCGGCGAAGCGCCCGGAATGAGCATGGCGGTCCCGGTCCGCGAGGCAGTTCACTGGCTGTTCGATGCGCCTCGTGGGAGGCGCACCCGACCAAGGGGGACACCATGTCCGTGAGCAGACTTCTCGCTCGTGCCGGCGCTGTCACCGGGGCCGCCACGGCGCTCGTGCTCGTGAGCGCAACCGCCGCGTCGGCACACCACTGCTACGTGCCGATGTACAGCCTGAACGGCCCGACCTCCTCGGCCAACTGGATCGTCTACACCGCCGAGGGAGCGGTGCACGAGTTCTTCGGGCTCGAGCTCTGTGACGCCCAGCGCGACGCGGGCTATGCCGCGCTCGCCGGCGCCGGTCTGCCCGTGGGCATCAAGATCTTCGGCAAGATGACGCTCGGCGACGGTATGAACAGCAGGGGTCAGGGCGACGAGAGGAACCCCAACGGCGCCGACGGCAAGGGCCTGGAGTTCTTCGGGCACGGCTCGACCCTGGCCGACGAGATGCTCGAGACCTTCTACGGGACGGTCGTGACGACACCCTGCCCGTGAGCCGGGCGGAGACCCGCCGCGGTCACCGGCCCCGCATGTTCTGCCGGGCGCCCTTGAGGTTCGTGGGGATCGGACCCTTCGGCAGCGGGATGTTCGAACGTGTCGCGTCGAGGGCGCGCAGCCGGGCGAGCACGTCGGTGACCTCGGCAGGCTTGACCTGCTTGCCGAGCTTGGACACGTGCTTCACCAGCTTCGGCAGGGGGACGGCACCCTCGGAGTCGCCGACGACGACCTCGTGGATGGGGACCTCGGAGGCGACCCGCTCGTGCTTGCGACGCTCGCCGGCCATGAGCGCCTTGAGACGGTTCGGGTTGCCCTCGCCGACGAGGATGATGCCGGGGCGGCCGACCACACGGTGGACCACGTCTTGGTGACGGTTGAACCCCACCGCGGCCTCGAGGGTCCAGCCCTTGCGGAGCATGCCGAGCGCGGCCGCGGCAGCGCCTGGCTGGCCCTCGATCTGCTTGTAGCCGGCGTTCTGGGCACGCCGCCCGAAGACGATCAGGGCGGCCAGGAGACCGAACATCAGCGCCCCGACGAGGTCGAGGGCCCAGTGACCGGGAAGCAGGAAGAGGATGCCGAAGGTGACCGCGGAGACGCCCACGAACCAGGCCAGCAGAACCAGGCCGATCTTGCGGTCGACCTGCTTGGTCATCCGGTAGCTGGCCGCGATCTGCTTCAGGCGGCCGTTCTTCTTCGGCTTGGCGGGCTTGTCCTTCTTCTTGAACATGGTGTTGTTGCTGCCTCGTTCGGTCGTGGGGAAGAGTCGGCCTAGTGTCTCAGACGGGCCCGACGGCCCGCTCGCGTGCTTCGAGCGCCTGCTTGTAGAGCCGCCCGGCGCGGTAGGAGGACCGCACCAGTGGCCCGGACATGACGCCCGCGAAGCCGATCTCCATCGCCTCGTCGTGGAGCTCGACGAACTCCTCCGGCTTGACCCACCGCTCCACGGGGTGGTGGCGCGGGGAGGGGCGGAGGTATTGGGTGATCGTGACGAGGTCGCACCCCGCCTCGTGCAGGTCGCGAAGCGCCTGGGAGACCTCCTCGCGCGTCTCGCCCATGCCGAGGATCAGGTTGGACTTGGTGACCAGGCCGAACTCGCGGGCCGCGGTGAGCACGTCGAGGGAGCGCTCGTAGCGGAACGCGGGGCGGATCCGCTTGAAGATCCGGGGCACGGTCTCCACGTTGTGGGCGAGCACCTCGGGCCTCGACTCGAACACCTCCTCGAGGAGGTCCGGCTTGCCGTTGAAGTCGGGGATGAGGTTCTCCACCCCGGTGTCGGGGTTGAGCTCGTGGATCGCGCGGACGGTCTCGGCGTACAACCAGGCGCCGCCGTCGGGCAGGTCGTCGCGGGCGACGCCGGTGATCGTGGCGTAGCGCAGGCCCATCGTGCGCACCGACTCCGCGACCCGGCGGGGCTCGTCGCGGTCGAGGGGCTGCGGCTTGCCGGTGTCGATCTGGCAGAAGTCGCAGCGACGCGTGCACTGGTCCCCGCCGATGAGGAACGTCGCCTCCCGGTCCTCCCAACACTCGAAGATGTTGGGACAGGCCGCCTCCTGGCACACCGTGTGGAGCCCCTCGGACTTCACGAGGTTCTGCAGCTCGGTGTACTCCGGACCCATCCGCGCCCGGGTCTTGATCCACTCGGGCTTCTTCTCGATGGGGGTCTCGGCGTTGCGGGCCTCGAGTCGGAGGAGCTTGCGGCCGTCGGGGTTGATCGAACCCTTCGGGGCCGCTCCCTCGGCGGGCGCGCTTCCGGCCTGGGTCTGGTCGTGGGTCGGCGCGTGAGTCACGCCCGCCACTCTACGCCGGGGCGCGGAGCCGCCCCAATCGCTGCGGGCCTGCCCTGCACAGGGGTACGACGAGCGTCACGGGATGTCGCGGCGACGGAAGTGCAGGAGCGAGAGAGCGCCCGCGACGAGCACCAGCCCGCCGAGGAACGCCGCCGCCCCGCCGAGGGAGAGGAAGGCGGCCTGTGTGCAGTACTCCAGGCCCGGTGGGCAGGGGAGGCTCGGGTCGTAGTAGGTGTAGCCGTTGCCGAGCCACGCAGCGACGTTGTTGTAGAGGCTCCACCGGCCGATTCCCTCGATCGGCAGCGTGGCGATGAGGATCTCCCCGCCGATCGCGTAGGCGAACAGAACAGCCAGCGTGCCCACGGTGTGCCGCAGCAGCATGGTGAGGGCATAGGCCCCCACTGCTGCCCCAGCCGAGAGCAGGACACCCCGGGCCACCGTCCACCGGATCTCCTCCTGGACGCCTGCGCCTGTCACGATCCCACGGCTCTCTGCCACGACGTAGAGGGCGACCCAGAACCCCGCGAGGATCACCGCCGTCGCGGCGAGCGTGCCGAGCAGCACCGCGCCGGCCTTCGCCGACCAGACGCGGGGGCGGCGGGGCTCGAAGAGGACCTGGTTGCTGACCGACCCCGACGCCCAGTCCGCGCCGGCGAAGGTCGTGCCGATGACCACCATCAGGGCCGTGACGAGGATGATCACCGCCGCTCCGGAGGTGCCCTTCTGCTCCTCCAGGGACAGGGTCGGGCGGCCGGTGAACCACTCCGGCTTCGGCGTGAGCTGGGCGCAGTCCTCGATGGCCGCGTCCGGGCCGAAGAACTGCTGCGGGTCCCGCTCACAGCTCTCGAGCTCGCGCTGGTGCCGCGGCCGCTGTGCCTCCGCCTGGGCGAGGGCCTCCGCCTGAGCCAGCTCGTTGGCCGAGACCGGGCGGGTGTCCCAGATCGTGGTGAGGGCGAGCAGGGCGGTGAGCAGGGCGGCCGCGACGAGGATCAGCACGATCGCCCGGCGGGAGTGGAAGCGGGTCAGCTCGACCCCGAGGAGCCTCATGCCGCACCTTCCTCCCGGGCCACCGTGGAGGCCTCGGTGCGCAGCGTGTCGTCCTTGGTCAGCTGCAGGAAGACCGACTCGAGGTCCTGGCGGACCCGGGTGATCTCGCGGACGTACATGCCGTTCTCGGCGAGCAGGCGCGTCACCTCGGCCGGGTCGTCCACCCCCTCGACCAGCACCGCCTCGCCCTCACGTGAGACCGCGAGCCCCGCCTCCCGCAGGTGGTCGGCCGCGGCGTCGGCCCCGTCGAGCACCACCCTCGTCGTACCACCGGCACGGTCGCCGACCAGGCTGTCCACCTCGCCGGAGGCGAGCAGCCGGCCGTTGCCGATGATCGACACCGACTGGCACACCTGCTGGACCTCGGCCAGGATGTGCGAGCTCAGGAGGACGGTCACCCCGCCCTCGCCGAGACCGCGGATCATGTCTCGGATGTCGCGGATCCCGGCCGGGTCGAGGCCGTTGGTCGGCTCGTCGAGAATCAGCAGGTCGGGCTCCTTCAACAGGGTCGCCGCGATCGCGAGCCGCTGCTTCATGCCGAGGGAGTAGCCCCTGTAGCGCTCCTTGTCCCGACCGGTGAGACCCACCAGCGCGAGCGCCGCGTCGACCCGCGAGGCGGGCACCCCGATCGAGCGGGCGAGCAGCGAGAGGTTCTTGCGGCCTGAGAACGTCGGCACGAACTTCGGCTGCTCGACGACGGCGCCGATCCGGTCCATCACCCGGGGCAGGTGCTGGGGGACCGGCTCGCCGAACAGCCGCATCTCACCGCTGCTGGCTCGGGCGAGCCCCAGCAGCATGCGGATCGTCGTGGTCTTGCCCGAGCCGTTCGGGCCGAGGAAGCCGTGCACGCCCCCGGCCGGGACGGCCAGGTCGAGGTCATGGACGGCGACGATGTGGCGGCCCCTGCGCGTGCGGAACTCCTTGCGCAGGCCGGTGGTCTCGATGACCGTGTTCATGGGTCCCCTGTCTGTCGGGGACAGCATGGCGGAGATCCGGTTCAGCGCAACGGATTTACGACCGGGACACGCAGGTCGCCCGGCGGTCGGGCCTTCGCGGGGTCCGGGCGCGGCTCGTAGTCCGGAGTGGGGGTGTACGGCCCCCAGGAGAGCAGGTCCCGCAGGTGCTTCTCGACGACGGCCGCGACCTCCTCGACGCCTACGTCGCGGCCGAGCTCCTCCGACAGCGACGTCACCCCGGCGTCGTCGATCCCGCAGGGCACGAACTGGTCGTACCAGCCGAGGTCGACGTCGCAGTTGATCGCGAACCCGTGCATGGTCACGCCTCGGGCGACTCGGATCCCGATGGCCGCGATCTTGCGCTCGGGACGGCCGTAGCCGGCCTGGAGCCACACCCCGCTGCGACCCGGGACGCGGGCTGTCCTCACCCCGAGGTCGGTGCAGGTGTGGATCAGCGCCTCCTCGAGCCGGCGTACGTAGTCGACGACCTTGACGTGCTCGGGAAGCCTGACGATTGGGTACCCGACGAGCTGGCCCGGGCCGTGGAAGGTGATCTTGCCGCCGCGGTCGACGTCGATCACCGGCGCCGACCCGCCGAGCGGCCGCTCGTGGGGCTCGGTGCGCTTGCCGGCGGTGAACACCGGCGGGTGCTCGAGGAGCAGGACCGAGTCGGGGCCGCCCGCGACGACCTCGTTGTGGACCTCACGCTGGAGGTCCCAGGCGGCGACGTACTCGACGGCACGCTCGCGGAACCCCACCGTCCGGAAAGTCAGCTCGCTCACGGACCCGAGCCTAACCCGACCTGTCCGTGGCGCGCGCGGACGCGAACCTCCCACGACCGCGGGGGTCGAGTCCTGCCTGCGTTGGACGTTGGAGGGGTGGTGCATCATGTGAACCGGGCCGTACCGGAATTCTCGGGTCGCCGCTGCGCCCCACGCACTCCCGTCGCACCGCACCGAAAGGCACAGCGCTGATGGCGTCCACCGCCCGTCCAGTCCCAGGCCGCACCCGGCGGTGGATCCTGCCTACGGCGGTCCTCCTGCTCTGGATCTTCGTCATCGGTCCGCTGGGCTCCTTCGCCGGCCAGCTGTCCAGCGTCCAGGAGAATGACAACGCCGCCTTCCTGCCCTCCAACGCCGAGTCGACCCTCGCGGGGGAGGAGTACGAGAAGTTCATCGGGAACGAGAGCGTCCCCACCATCATCGTCTTCGAGCGCCCCGACGGCCTGACCCCGGCCGACCAGGAGGCGATCGAGAGCCTCCTCGGCGAGGTCGGTGCCGTCGAGTACGTCGACACCGAGGCGGTCGTCGGCCCCATCCCCTCCGAGGACGGCACGGCCGCCCAGGTGGTGGTGCCCCTGGCCACCTCCGACGGCACGGAGCTCGAGGAGGCTGTCGTCGAGATCCGCGGCATCCTCGACGCCGCACCCGCAGGACTCGCGGCGTACGTCGGAGGGCCGGGCGGCATCCTCGGCGACTTCATCGAGGCCTTCGGGGAGATCGACGGGCTCCTGCTCGGCGTCGCGCTGAGCGTGGTGCTCGTGATCCTGCTCGTGGTCTACCGCTCGCCGATCCTGCCGTTCATCGTGCTCTTCTCGGCGGTGCTCGCCCTCGGTCTGGCGTCGGCTGCGATCTACTTCCTGGCCAGCAACGACATCCTCGACCTCAACGGCCAGAGCCAGGGCATCCTCTTCATCCTCGCCGTCGGAGCGGCGACCGACTACTCCCTGCTGATCGTGGCGCGTTACCGCGAGGAGCTGCGCGACCACGAGTCGAAGTACGACGCCATGAGGGCCGCCTGGCGGGCCACCCTCGAACCGGTCCTCGCCTCCGGCTCCACCGTCATCCTCGGCCTGCTCTGCCTGCTGCTCTCCGACCTCTCCAGCCTCAGGGGCCTCGGTCCGGTCGGTGCCCTCGGCGTCGCCGCGGCCATGCTCGCCGCGATGACCCTGCTCCCGGCAGCACTGGTGCTGCTGGGGCGCAAGGCGTTCTGGCCGCTGGTGCCGCACCACGGCTCCGAGCACCGCGACACCAAGGGGATCTGGGGAGCAGTCTCCCGCCTTGTCGGCCGTCGCGCCCGCGCCGTGTGGGTCACCACATTCGTGCTGCTCGCCGTCGCCGCCGCCTTCGTGCCCACCCTCAACGAGGACCCGGTCCCGCAGACCGAGCTGTTCCTCACCGAGGTCGACTCGGTCAAGGCCCAGGAGATCATCGACGAGCACTTCCAGGCCGACCGGAGCAGCCCCGCCATCATGATCGTCCCCGAGGAGGACCTCGAGGACGCCGTGGCCCTCGCCTCCGAGCAGGCCGGAGTCGCCCGGGACGGCGTCATGCCGCTGCCCGAAGGAGAGCCTGCGCCGGGTGAGATGCCCGAGCCCCGCATCGTCGACGGCGAGGCGGTCGTGCTCGTCACCCTCTCGGCGAACGCCGACTCGAGCGCAGCGACCGAGACCGTCCGCGACCTCCGGAGGGAGATGGACACGATCAGCGAGGAGATCCTCATCGGCGGCCAGACCGCGACGCTCCTCGACACCCGCGACACCGTCGACCGCGACCGGCTGATCGTGATCCCCGCGATCCTGATCGTGATCTTCCTGGTGCTCGCGGCACTGCTGCGATCCATCCTCGCGCCCGCCCTGCTGATCGTCGCCAACGTGCTGTCCTTCGGCGCGACCATGGGCATCAGCGCCGTGCTGTTCAACCACGTGTTCGACTTCCCGGCGTCCGACCCGTCGACGCTGCTGATCTCGTTCGTGTTCCTCGTCGCCCTGGGCATCGACTACTCGATCTTCCTGATGACCCGGGTCCGGGAGGAGTCGCTGCGCCAGGGCACGCACCCCGGCATCCTCAAGGGCCTCTCCGTCACCGGCGGGGTGATCACCTCCGCCGGCGTCGTCCTCGCGGCCACCTTCGCGGCCCTCGGCGTCCTACCTCTGCTGTTCCTCGCACAGATCGCCTTCATCGTCGCCTTCGGCGTCCTGCTCGACACGATCGTGGTGCGGTCGCTGCTCGTGCCCGCGCTGTCCTACGACATGGGACCGGTCGTCTGGTGGCCCAGCAAGCTCTGGCACACGCCCGACCATGCCGACCAGGAGACCGCGGAGATGATGCACCTCAGCCGGGCCGACGGCGTCCGTGGCACCGGCGAGGACAGCAGCGCGGCCGGGCCCGGCCAGATCGGGGAGGCTGTGGACAGCGGAAGCGAGAAACCTGCCGGCTAGGACACAGTGTGGGCGTGCGTCCGCCCCGACTCCTCGTCCCGCTCGTCGCTGCTGTCCTGGCGCTTTGCGGCTGCGCCGGAGACGGCTCCGCAGGCGGCCCTGGCCCCGCCTCTGGAGCGTCCGAGCCCCGGCTCGCGCGAGCAGCGGCCCCGCCCGCGACGTTCCCAGCCTCCGACGTACTCCACGCGTGGGACGCGGCACGTGCCGACGCCTTCGCCGACGGCGACGTCGCTGCGTTGCGGAGCCTGTACGTCGAGGGGTCCGAAGCGGGTACGTCGGACGTGGCGCTGTTGCGGGCCTACCTACGAAGGGGACTGCGGGTCGAGGAGATGCGCATGCAACTGCTCGCGGTCGAGGTGCTTCGCGAGGAGAGCCGACTCTTGCGCCTGCGGGTGACCGACCGGCTCGCCGGGGCCGTCGCCGTGGGGGAGGGCACCCGTGTGGACCTCCCGCACGATGCCGCGTCGACGCGGGTCGTCGAGCTGCGCCGGGCGCCGGGCGGGCGGTGGCGCGTCGCGACGGTCAGGGGGTCAGCGCCGCGGCAAGACGGTCGTTGAGCTTGGGCTGCTCGAACACGAACCCCTCGTCGAGAAGCCGCGCCGGCTCGACCCGCAACGAGCTGAACAGCTCCGGCGCAAGCTCCGGGAACGCCTTGCGCACGGGGCCCGCGGGCACCCGGAAGAACCGTGGACGGTGGACCATCTGGCTCAGCTGCTCGGCGAACTCGGCGTTCGTCGTCGGGTTGGGGCCGGTGAGGTTGTAGGCACCTTTGCAGGACTCGTTCTCCGCCAAGAACGTGACGGCGCGGACCCAGTCGTTGAGGGAGATGGTGGAGAAGTACTGCCGCCCGTCGCCCGCCGGGCCGCCGAGGCCCGCGCGGAAGATCAGGTACAACGGCTTGAACGCACCGCCTCGCTTGTGCAGCACGGCGGCCGTCCTCATGACGCACACCCGTGCTCCTGCGTCCTCCGCCGGACGCGTCGCCTCCTGCCACTCCTTGGTGATGCCGTTGAGGAAGGTCCCGTCGTCTCGGGCCGGCGAGTCCTCGGTCAGCACCTCCGCGCCCCGGTCGCCGTAGTAGGCGGTCCCGTTCTGGGCCAGGAACGCAGGCTTGCTCTGCGTGCGCGCGATCGCCTCGGCCAGGACGCGCGTCGTCTGGACGCGGCTGTCGACGAAGGTCTTCTTGTACTTCTCGGTGTACGGCCATCGGACGAACGCCGCTCCGGCCAGGTTCACGACGACATCGGCGCTCTCGATCACCTCCTGGTCCACGACGTTGTTGTCGGGGTCCCACGTGGACTCGTGCGAGGACGCTGCCTTGCCGCGGACCAGCCGCACGACCTCGTGCCCACGACGGGCGAGGTGGTCTCGGAGGGCCTCACCAAGGAAGCCGGACGCTCCGGCGATCACGATGCGCATGTGACCAACTCTGACATGGCCCCACAACCTTTCGCGGTGACTCGGCGCGTCTGCCGCGCGGGTTCGTGTCGACCCGGCTGGTCTGCCGCGCGGGTTGGTGTCGACCCGGCTGGTCTGCTGCGCGGGTTGGTGTCGATCCGGCTGGTCTGCTGCGCGGGTTGGTGTCGACCCGGCTGGTCTGCTGTGGCCCAGATCTGAGGCCAACAGGTTTTTCCGCCGTACGCCGGCGGGGACACCCGACACCTTTCCGGCGCGGCGGATGGGACGGGTCGGCGGGGTTCTGCGCGGCGGATGGGACGGGTCGGCGGGAAGCGACGACGCCCGCCGCCGGGACCGGCAGCGGGCGTCGTCGTCGGGACTGCGGCGGGTCAGACCTCGAACTGACCGGCCTCGAGGCGCTCCTTGACGTCGGTCAGGAAGCGCGCGGCGTCCGCACCGTCGACCAGGCGGTGGTCGTAGGTGAGGGCGAGGTACATCATGTGGCGCACCGCGATCGTCTCGCCGAGGTTCGGGTCGTCGATCACCACGGGGCGCTTGACGATCGCTCCGGTGCCAAGGATGCCGACCTGCGGCTGGTTGATGATCGGGGTGTCGAACAGCGCGCCGCGGCTACCGGTGTTGGTCAGCGTGAACGTGCCGCCGGAGAGCTCGTCGGGCCCGATCTTGTTGCTGCGGGTGCGCTCGGCGATGTCGGCGATCTTGCGTGCCAGGCCCGCCACGGACAGGTCGCCGGCGTCCTTGAGGACGGGCACCAGCAGACCCTTCTCGGTGTCCACCGCGACGCCGAGGTTCTCGTGGTCGTAGTACGTGACCTCGCCCTTCTCGGTGTCGATCGAGGCGTTCAGCGACGGGTGCGACTTGAGCGCGTCGACCGTGGCCTTGGCCAGGAACGGCATGAACGACAGCTTCACGCCCTCTCGCTCGGCGAACTCCGCCTTGACCGAGTCACGCAGCCGCGCGATCGCAGTGACGTCGACCTCGACGACCGTGGTCAGCTGGGCCGAGGTCTGGAGCGACTCGACCATCCTGGTCGCGATGACCTTGCGCAGACGGCTCAGCGGCTCGGTCTTGCCACGCAGCGGGCTCGGGCCCGCGGAGGGCTTCGCAGCCGGCGCACCAGACGCGGCGGGGGCGGCAGCGGGCTCGGGCTTCTTCTCGGCAGCGGCCTTCTGTGCCTTCGCAGCCTCGAGCACGTCCTGCTTGCGGATTCGGCCACCGACGCCGGTGCCCTCGACCTGGGAGAGGTCGACGCCCTGGTCGGCGGCCATCTTGCGGACCAGCGGGGTGACGTAGGCGCCCTCGCCGGACTCCTTCGACGGCGCCGGCTGCTCCTGGGGCGCCTCCTCCTCGCGCGGGGCCTCGGCCTTCTCCTCGCGAGGTTCCGCCGGCTTCTCCTCGGACGGCTCGGCCTGGGCCTCGGCGGCCGCCTCGTCGCGCGCCTTGGCCTGTCCGGACTCGGCCTTCTCCTCGGCCTTCTCCTCCTCCTGCTGGGCGCCGGTCGCCTCCGTGGCGGGCTCCGGCGTCTTCGGGGCCTCCTCGGACGGTGCCGCGGCCTCGCCCGAGCCGACGACCGCCAGCTCGGCGCCGACCTCGACTGTCTCGTCCTCCTGGACCTTGATCTCGAGCAGCGTGCCTGCGACCGGGGAG
>DATHVS010000161.1:0-8116 GCA_035461195.1 Nocardioidaceae bacterium | reverse complement strand
AGTTCAGCCGGTCGGCTGTGCCGTCGAGCAGGAGAGCACCCAACGCGCCGGTCCTCGAGCCCATCACCGGCCCACTCAGCCCAAGATGCAGCGCCGTGTACACCGCAGGGCCACGACCGTGGGCGCGTCCCCGATGTGCCGTTCGTGGGCAGCCCCGCGAGTGACGCCGTGTCGCCCACGGCGGGCCGCGATGGCCGTGAGCGGACATGTTCGCCACCGGCGGGCCGACCGTAGTGGCGGCCTACAGGTCCTGGGCCGCCACCCGGAGGGGCGTGTCCGGGTTGAGACCGTTACGCCGTCCGGGCCGCTGCCACGATGTGCGACGCGATGTCCTCAGCGCTTCGTGTTGTGGTGTCGAACTCGAGGTCGGCCTCCGGCAACGAGGTCTTGATCTCACGGAAGCGGACTGGGTCGCCTCGAGGAACCTCGGGTCTCGCGACACCCCGCGCTCGGGATCATCGCGAACGCGTTCGAGCGCAGCCTCGACGGGTCACCCGCAGCACCACGTGACGGACGATGACCTCGTCAGGCTGGGCGTTCAGCAACGAGTTGTACCCACCGGACTCGATGAAGGGGCCATGGGCGACGACCACCTCGGTGCCGACGTCGAACCACGCGCGCACGAGAGCTCCAGCCGCGACGGAAGCGCGGCGCCAGAACTCGTGTGAGTCGCCCACGACGTACTGCATGAAGGCCGCCTCGTCCAGGTCGACTTCGGCGGTGGCGAGTTGCCGCTCGGCGAGGTCCTGGCACACCAGGTTCGCGACGGTGCTCTTGCCGGCGCCGATCGGACCGACGACGACGATCAGGACTGGCACCAGCGAATTGTGCCCGGCCGTCGATGCGGCACGCGCCACTGCACGACACCGGGCGTGGCACCGTGGTGGGCGGCGATGGTGAGCGATCATGCGGTGTGCGACCGCGTCTGCGGGTACACGAACGCGACCAGGCAACTGGCGGGCGGGCATATCGAGAAGCGCTACGAAGGCCCTGGTCGAGCAGAGCGCTATCGGTGCGAGATCGCCTGCCTCTTGCGTCTCCGCGGTCACCTGCCGCTGCCCGAGGTGGTCAGCCACGACGTCGCCCGACCGAGCCTCGTGGTCGGTGAGCTCGCCGGCCGCCATGGGCAGGAACTGGTCGACGAGGGCGACGCGCGTCTCGTCATGGGGCTGGTCGGCTCCACCCTGCGCAAGCTCCACGCGCTGCCCACCGAGACCGTCCCTGACTTCCCAGGCCAGGGCACCGTGCTCGTCCATGGCGACTTCGGTCCGCAAAACATGCTGTTCGATCCGGTGGCCGGTCGCGTGACCGCCGTGCTCGATTGGGAGTCCGCCCATGTCGGCGAGCCAGTTGAGGACCTGGCATGGGCAGAGTGGATCGTCCGCATGCACCACGCGGACCACGTCGACGCCGTGGAGGACCTCCTTGCCCAGTCGGGGGTAGCCGCCTCGTGGACCGACCGGCAGGCCGCGATGGTTCGACATTGCCACCAGATACCTCGACTCGCCGAGACCCCGGAGGCCGAGGCCATGTGGCATGCGCGCTTGGCCGCGACCGAAGCGTGGGTCGACACGTAGTCCTACCGTCTCGACTCGGAGCGGCCGGACCTCGGCCGCAGTCATTCGAGCGAGTGGAGGTGGATCAACCCAGCATCGGTCGGGCGGAAGCTGCAGGCGTCGACGTAGAAGGCAGCGACGTGGGACTCGAAGTCGACGTGGAGCCACTCGCATCCGGCCGCCTGCGCGTGCCGGGCGGCTCGCCGGACCACTTCGGTGCCGACCCCTCGGTGTTGCCAGTCGTCGCGTGTCTTGGTGTCGATCAGGAACGCGTGGTCGGCGCCGTCCCACGCGACGTTCACGAACTCGACGAGCAGGCCGCCCGCGGTGCGCGCGGTCACCCAGCCGAGGCTGTGCGGCCAGACCCGGTCCCACCAGCCGTCTTCGGCCAGCCCACCGTGGGAGTGGACCAGCTCGACCATCTCTCCGTCGGTGGTGGGATCGCGCCACCGGTAGGCGAGCTCGTCGTCCATGCGCCCAGCCTCCCAGACCAGACTCGGTCCCCGTCCCGGAGGCCCGATGACTCGTGAACGCCGTGGATGCGGCGGGCTCTGTTGGTCGATCGTCGGCGGGATGACCGAGCGAGCCCTGGTCGTGCCCGCCGCGGTGCGGGACGCCTTCGGCCTCGCCGGTGACCCTGTCGCGCTGCCCGGCGGAGAAGGTGTCGTCGTACGAGTCGGCGAGGTGGTGCTGAAGCGGGTGCATGACGTCGATGAGGCGGAGTGGACCGCAGGGCTTCAGTCCCGCATGCACGAGCGGGGGTTCCGGATCGCCCGGCCGGTGCCCACGCTCAACGGGCGGTGACCCACGGGAACTGGTCGGCGACCCGGTTCATTCCTGGCCTCCGCCCCCTCGCCCCCGGCTGGGACGCGGTGACCGCCGCGGGGCTGCGGTTCTCCGACGCCGCCGAGGAGGCACGCGACGGCCGGTCCGGGCCGCTCGCCGCCCGGACCCACCGGTGGGCCGTCGCCGACCGGGTGGCCTTGGGCCGCCGGCGTCGATCTCGGCCCGGAGGCCATCGAGGTCTACGACGGGCTCGTCGCTCTGCTCGGCGACCCACCCGATGACCGCCAACTGGTGCACGGCGACCTGACCGGCAACGTCCACCTCGACAAGTCCGGCGCGCCCGTCGTGCTCGACTTCTCCCCCTACTGCGGCCACGGCGCTGGGCGGCGGCCGTCGTGATCGCGGACGCCGTGCTCGGCACGGTGCCGAACCCTCGCTGGCAACATCGTTCGCGGCGAACGAGTCCGCACGGGACCTCCTCGTGCGCGCCCTCATCATCCGCATGGTCGCGAGCGGCTCGCCGCCGACCCCGGCACCGCGCGCACCTCGACCCGTACGGGCGGGTCCTGTCGATGCTCACCTGAGCCTCGGAGGTGAGCGCCGGAGCCTCGCGAGGAGAGCCACCTCCAGTGCGCTCGCCCGTCCGGTGCCGAGGTCCGCGGGCAGATGCTCGGCGGCGCCAGAACGTTCACCCGGACGCGCCTGTCGGCCATCACCAAGGCGAGCGCCTGCGCGGCGGCGTGCAGACCTGCCTTGGCCGCGACTTAGGCGAGTCTCCCCTGGCGCGGCCGCAGGGCCAGCGACGATCCGGTCGCGAGGAGCCATCCACCGTCGACCACGAACGGCAACGGAGACCAGCGTGCGGACGGCGCCCGTGAGGTTGACGTCGAGCACCCGGTCCCACTGCTGCCAGTCGAGCTCCTCGACGGGCACGGGCGGCGGGAGGACTGCGGCGTTCGCGACGCCCTGGAACGGGCGCAGCTCCTCGGCGAGCGCTCGTACGGCGGAAGGCAGCTCCGCCTGGTCCGCGACATCTGCGAGGCGAGAAGCGACCCGACCACCGGCGTTCTGCACCGTCTCGACCGTTGCGGCCAGGCCCGGCTCGTTGATGCCGACAGCAGCGATCGACGCGCCCGCTTCGGACGCAAGCAGGGCCGTCGACCGGCCGATGCCACTGGCCGCACCCGTGATCGGCACGACTCGACCGTCAAGACAATGAGCCACTCAAGCACCGTACTGAGCAGGGTCGGCGGCATTCACCCGGCGGGGCGCTCACGGCCCGCCGGTGCGCATCTACGTTGGCTCGGCTGTCCGATAGGGAGAGCCTTCGTCGCGAGTGGGAGGACTTCTCGGCGGAGTGGATCGCACGGTCGGACTCCGGTGCGGACGGGGACCGCGAAGGAGTCCTCGACGACTGGATGCTCGAGGTCGTCGGCGACGTCACCGACCTCGACGTCATCGACCTCGGCTGCGGGGAAGGACGGTTCTGCCGGATGCTCGCCGTCAAGGGCGCGCGCGCTCGGCGTCGATCTGCAAGTGGCCTTCATCGACCACGCGCAGCGCAACGCCGGTTCGGCGGAGAGCACCGCATCGGCGACTTCCAGCAGCTCACCGGGGTGCCGGATGCCGGCTTCGACCTCGCCGTCTCCTACATCTCGCTGGTCGACGTCCCCGACCAGGCGGCCGCAGTCCGCGAGCGTTCCGGGTCCTGGTGCCGGGAGGGCGGTTCGTGGTGCGCAACATGTCGCCAATGGCGACCGCCAGACGACCGGCGGACCCCCTGGCATCGGCGCGACGACGGCACCAAGCTGCAGTTCGTTCTCGACCATTACGCCAGCGAGGGTGCCCGCCGGGCGGTGTTCCCGTCCGGCCACGAGCTGACGAACATCCATCGCATGCTGAGCACGACCATCAACGACTTTCTCGACGCGGGGTTCGTCCTGACCCGGGTGCACGAGCCCCTCCCGACCCCCGCTCAGCTCGCCCGGGTGCCGGAGAGCGACGACCTGTTCCGGGTGCCGATCTTCATCATCTACGACCTCGCCAAGCCGACCAGCTGATCAGATCGCGGGTTCCGGCGAGGATCCGTCGACAGGCGTGGCCGGTCCCCAGGTGGAGAGGTGACGCAAAGGTCCAGGCTCAACGGCCAGGATTGTCTCGAATGGTTCGCGACCTCCGGCAGTGCCGTCGTCGGTGTCGCTCGCGGGATCGGACTAAGGGAAGTCGGTGATCTCGTGACTTGCCGGGGCAGAGAGCGGGGGTAGGGGGATCGATTTCACGACGTTGTACGAGACCGAGCGGGATGGGATGGCGCGATCGTTGCTTGTGATCGGTGGCGATGCCGAGGCGGCGCGCGACGCTGTGGCCGAGGCGTTCAGCCGGGCCTACGAGCGGTGGCCTCGCGTCGGATCGATGGACTCGCCCAGCGGGTGGGTCTACCGCGTGGCGCTCAATGACCTGCGACGGCGGATGCGACGCCGTGCTCTCGAGTCCCGGTTGTTGCTGCGGGAGCGACTTCATCCGATCCCGCCGCCGGACATCGATCCGGAGCTGTGGGATGCGGTAGGGGCGCTCCCCCGACGCCAACGTGAGGCGATCGTGCTCCGCCATGTCGGTGACCTGACCGAGCGCGACGTCGCCAGTGTCCTCCGCATCAGCGAGGGAGCAGCATCGGCGGCCCTGGTGGCAGCTCGGCGACGGTTGGCCGAGCAGCTCACCGACCGCAAGGAGGCCAGCGCACCATGACTGCCATCGAGGATCGACTGCGAGATCTGGGCCGTTCGGTCAGCCCGCCCGACCTTCCCACCGCCGACCAGTTGGCAGGCCGGGGACGGCACCGTCGGCGCCGACGCCGGGCCGTAGGCGTGTTCAGTGTGGTCATGGTGTTGGCGTTCGGTTCGGTCATGGCGGTGCGACTGAGCGGCGACGGTGACCGAGGACGGGTCGCCACCACCGACACACAGGACGCGCTGGCGACCGTCCGAGGGGCGGTCGGGCAGACCTTCGCCGCGGGCAGCTACGAGATTGACCTGGTCACGACGATGACCCAGCCCGGGACTGACTCCTGCGCCCCGCTCATCGTCCCGGATTCAGTCTTGCCGGAGTCGACGTGCGTGACCTCGGGACCGCTGACGCACGAGTTCACCGGCCGCGCCATCGTCAATCTCGAGCCGTACGCCATGGTCGCGGAGATGAACAGCCCGGGTCTCGGTGCGATCACGACGCACGTGAACTCCACGCACGTGTGGCAGCTGGGCGGCGCCACTGTCGGCTACGGGCCGGGCACACCAGGACTGTCCTTGACCGACTACTCGAGCCAGGTGGTCGGGACCGTCGGACGCGGGCCGGGCGCACTCGCCATGATCTCGCTCGCCAGCCGCGGCGGGTACCTCTACCTGGAAGAGGCGGCCGTCGCGAGCGCCGAGCCCGCCGGCACCGGAACCGTCGACGACGTTCCGGTCACCTATTACGACGTCACCGTCGACGTCACACGGCTCGCCGACGCTCCGGACCTCAGCGACGTCCAGCGCCAAGCGATCGCGGCTGCGCTCCCGCTGCTCGAACAGAGCGGCTATCGGGGCACGACCGAACGCATCGGCGTCGACGACAGCGGCTACCTGCGTGAGGTCAACGCGACCACCGACTTCGACGACGGCAGCAGCATGGCGCGCCGGTCGGTGCTGTCGAACTTCGGATGCGCACCGAAGGTCTACATGCCGAACGAGACGCCACCACCACCGGACACGGCAGCCCCACCCTGCGCCACGACCACGACCGTCGTACCGTCCACGACCGGTACGCCGTCCACGGCGACGATCGGCTCGCCGTCGACGACAACCGCACCCTCGGGTGGCTCCGAGGCGTCCTGCGGGACTCCCCCGCACTTCGGTCCCGCACCCGGCTGGGAGACTGTCCAGGTCGGCCCAGCGGCGACCGCCGCGAACGTGCCTCTTGGCCCGGCCACCTTGTCGGGAAGCGTGCCCTGGGACACAGTTGAACGCCTCGAGGACGGTGACGTCGTGCTGTTCGTCATGCTCGTCCCTATGGGCGAGACCTCGGCGGTCGACGCGATCTTCCGAACGCGCGAGCTACCGCTTTCGCTCGATGACACGGAGCCGGGCGGCTTGGAAGGGCAGCCGGACGGGATCTATGCCGATCGGCTGCTGGCCCAGGTCGACGGCTGGAACATCGATCTGCTCGTCTTCTACGGGGGTGGCGATCCGACGGGAGCGCCGCCAGTGCCGTCGAAACCGAGCGCCGAGACCCGGAGCACGGCGCAAGAGCAGCTGGCACGCCTCGTGGTACCCCCTCCCAGCTAGCCCAACGGCGCCTTCGCCCCCAACTACCGAGGTCCCGATCGCAGCGAGAGACGGGCCGGGAAGCCGGCCGCCGAAACACCGCTTCAGGCGAAGTGAAAGCGCCCAAGGATGGCCTCGCCGTCGTAGTAGCCGGAATAGTCCTCGACGCCGGCTTCTGCGACTTCGGCGACGAAGAACAGCAAACGGCGTCCGGCGTCCAGGTTCAGCACACCGACGAGGTGATCGCCGAGGACGTACCCGTTGAAGCCTGCACCCGATCCGATCCACGTCTGGTGATATGCATACGGGTGCGCCTCGACGATGTGGCGAGGGACCTCGAGGCCTTGCTGAGGTGCAGTAGCTGCACGGGCCACGAGTACGCCATGCTCACGAGCGGCCTGCCAACAAGCAATCGCGCCAAGACGACCGGCCCACACGCACGTCGCGGACGGGACGGCCTCGAGAATCGGGACGTCGACTCCAACCTCGGGGAGCGTAGAGGCCTCCAAGTGACCGTCGGAGACCGCCGGCCGGTAGTAGGGAGCGAGGCACGTTCGGCACCACGTCTCGAGTCCCGGCGCGTCCATGCAGTTGCCCAAGCCGAGCAACCCGTCGCCTGACACCTGCCAGAGAATAGGCATCCGCCCCCGGTCTCATCGCCGCTCGGCGATCGGCCTCACCGCGAGGATCGAGGCGCCGCAGCGGTCGCCGGCCAGCGGACGCTGACGTCAGCTGCCCGAGCGCGGCCGCTGCTTGTGGCCAGCTTCCAGGAGTCGAACGAGCTCGGCGCTGCGCCGCCGGGCCGAGCAGGATGGCCCAGCCGTCGTCGAGGGGCTCGACGACGGCACGCACGCCCATCCCGTTGACCGTGCCGGCGACGTGGTGCTCGGTCTTCGCTCCCCACGCGCCGTCGGGATTGAACGGGACTGGCACGAGCACCCGTCGCCGTGCGTCCCGGGTGACCACCGTCGAGTAGCGACGTTCGCGGCTCGTCACCTGAGTCATCCTTGCAGCGGGACGGGCGGATGCGGATTCCCTGCGGCACCGCAGTCTTCACGCATCGGTCGTGAACTGCAGCCGGAGTTGTTCGACGGCGTCATCGGGGTCGCCGAGGTTGGCGTGGTCGAGGGCCTTGTTGTGTGCTCGGTAGACGCCGTCGGCGGCGGCGCGGTCGCCTCCGGCGAGGTGGGTGCGCATGAGGGCCTCGACGAGGTTGGTGTTGAGCGGCATCGCCTGGAGGAGGCGGTGGAGGACGCCGAGGGCCTCGTCTCGGCGGTCGAGGTCGAGGCTCAGCTCGGCGTAGGCCTTGGCGACGGCGCCGATCCTCGTCTCCCAGGTGGTGGCGTGGTGCTCGACGTCGACCCAGCCGAACGAGCGGCGGGCGGCGTTGGCGTAGGTGAAGGGGCGGCCGGTGACCAGGTCGAGCGCGGCCCGGTAGCTGTCGGCTGCGTCCTCCGCGACCTGGTCGGCGGCGCG
>DATHVS010000160.1:0-2937 GCA_035461195.1 Nocardioidaceae bacterium | reverse complement strand
TCGAGCCCCCGAGCTGCTCGCCGCGCAACGCCGGGAACGAGCCAGAGTCCGCGCCGAGAAACAACGCCGCTGGGGCCGCCCCGCGACAACAGCCGCATGACCAACCCGCGCGAACGTTTGTGGACAGGGCACTAGCGGCGGACCGCGCGGCGGGCGCGACGCGCGATGGCGCGCAGCGCCGGCTGCCGGCGCACCAGGTCGCCCACATAGCCCGTGGGCCGGCGCAACCGCGCGAGCTCCGCTCGCTGAGCGGCGATCACACCCTCGAAGTGGTCGCGTTGGCCCTCGAACTCGTCTCCCTGCTCGGCGAGCGCATCACGCTCACGCCTCAGGGCGTCGACCTCGGCGTCCCGCTCGGCCAGCGCCGCCGTCAGCCGCGGCACAGCCTCGCCCCGCAGCCAGCGCAACTCGTCGGCCTCTTGGCGGTCGGGACGCAGGTCGACGCTCCGCTTGGAGCCGTTCAGCCACCCCTCCAGGACCCCCTTGCGGGGCTCGCCAGCGTAGAGCTGCTGCAGTTGCACCTCGGCTTCGCGCCACGCATCGACGACATACGGCTCGACGAACATGCCTGCGAGACTGGCCAGGTCGCCGACGACCTCGTCGAGGGAGGCCCAGTCACCCCACGGATGTTCGATCCCGAGGGTTATCACATCGTGCGCCAGCACCCACAGCGCCCGGTACTCAGCGATCCTCAGGTCGACCGGGTGACCCGTGCGCCACTCGTCGTCCAACAGGAGGACGCGGCCCTCGCTCTCGACGAAGTTCGCCAGACCGACGTCGAGGTGGCCGTCGGGCAGCGCCAACTTGGTCTCCGACAGCAGGAAGGGATGAAGGTCGGACGACGGCGGATCGACGTCGACCGCGCGGTCGTCGAGCACGGCGCGCCACTTGCGGAGCACTCCGCCCAATGCGTCCAGGTCATGCGCCCGGACGGCAGCGAGGGCCTGCTCTCCGAACGTACGGCCCCGGTGGAAGGGCCGGGTCCTGCCCGGATCCTGCATGAGCCACTCGCGCTGTCGCACCCCGGTGTCACCCAGCGTGACCAGGGTCCGGTCGTCGGTGAGGACGCGGGTCCGCCGCCAGGGGGGCATCCGATGACCACCGAAGAGCCACGCCAGCGCATCGCCACGAACGAACGCGTGCGGTGGCTCGTCTGAAGGACCGGCGACCACCAGGAACGAGTTGGCAACATCGGGAGCCAGGCCCGCGTCGGCGAAGACGCGATGCCCACCAGCGGCGTCCGCCAGCCGCACCGGCGGCTGGTCCAAGCACACGACCGGATTCAGCACCAGCTGATCGAGGAGGTCGGCGGCGTCTGGCTGGGAGTACAGGCGTTCGTCGACGATGACGCTCGGCAGCTTGTAGTCGGGGAACGGCGCGAGCCAGTGCTGGTGGTCGAGGCCCTCGGCCGCCAGCATGGCGGCGAGCGCACGACGACTCCACGTGCGCACTCCGGGCTTCCCCGCATAGCCCTCGATGCCCACCCAGGGCCGGCCGAGGTGGTCCTCGCGAGCACCCAGCAGGTACTTGAGGCCCAGTTGGTTCTCGATCGCCACCACGACGGCCCCGCGCGGGCGGAGGTGCGACCGTGCCCGGCGAAGCATGGCGGGAGCGCCACCGGCCCCACCAATCGGCGAGCCGGCGTACTCGAGGACGCCGACCAACAGGACCAGGTCGAACGTCTCACCCGGGTCGAGGTCGTCGAGCGCGCCACTGACCACCTCGACGTTGGGGATGTCGGCGCACCGGACAGCAGCGGCCTGCGCGCGTGCAGGGTTGCCCTCGAGCCCCATGACATCCGCACCCTGCTCGCCCAGGTACCGCGTCAGCGCCCCGGTCCCGGCGCCCACGTCGAGCACCCGCATCCCCTCACGGATGTCGAGGGGCCGCAGGAGGTTCGAACGCTGGTACGAGAAGTGGTACCGAGTGGGCCAGTCGACGATGTGCTCGGCGAGCTCGGCCGAGCTCGCCGACACGTCGTCGACCGCGCGGAGGACGGCGAGCACCTCGTCCTCGGCGCCGTCTGCATACGAGACCCCGTGGCCGATCTGGCGGACCGTGGGCTCGGTGAGGGACATCTCCGCAACCCTAGGGGAGCCGATGCCGCGACATGGACGGGATCGGAGTGGTTGGGGGCGGCCCGGCGCGCGTCGGTACAGTCGCTCCGTGGCTGTGCGCCTCCTGCCCGACACCCGCGAGCTGCCGACCGAGTTGCTGTGGAACCTGACCCTGCGCGAGCTCCGGGGCAAGTTCAAGCGTTCGGTCCTGGGTTGGCTGTGGTCCGTCATCAACCCGCTCGCCAGCATCGCCATCTACACCATCGTGTTCGGCGTCTTCTTCGAGGTCCCGCCGCCGCTTGGCGAACCGAGCGGCCTCCAGTCCTACGGGTTCTTCCTCGTCGGCGGGCTGCTGCCCTGGATCTTCCTGACCAACTCGCTGACCGGGGCGGCGCAGTCGATCACCGCCAACGAGGGCTTGGTGAAGAAGGTCTACTTCCCCCGCGCCGTGCTGCCTGGCGCGTCGACGCTGGCGTGGCTCGCCAGCTATGGCGTGGAGCTGAGCGTGTTCGGCGTGATCCTGCTCGTCTGGGGCAACATGATCCTGCCGTGGATCCCGGTGGTGCTGGTGCTCATGGCGATCGAGGCCATCTTCGTGTTCGGGCTGGGGCTCCTGTTGGCGGCGGGCAATGCCTACTTCCGCGACGTGCAGCACTTTCTCAGCATCATCCTCAACATCTGGTTCTACTCGACGCCGATTCTCTACCCACCGAGCCAGCTGGACGGGCAGCCGGCGTTGGTGCGGCTGGTGATACTGGACCTCAACCCCATGGCGATCTTCGTCGACTCCTACCGCGATGTGCTGTATCACCTGCGCATGCCGACGGGCATGCAGTGGCTCTTGATGACTCTGATAGCGCTCCTCACCCTCGCCGTGGGT
>DATHVS010000159.1:0-4161 GCA_035461195.1 Nocardioidaceae bacterium | reverse complement strand
GCGTGGTCGACGTAGAGCCGGGCGCCGTTGGTCAGGATGACGTTGGCGAGACCGAGGTCCTCGTCGGTGAGCTGGGAGGCGTCGGCGACCTCGCGGGACATGTCGAACCCGCGCGCATCACGCAGGGGTGACTCCTCCTCGAAGTCCCACCGGGCCCGACGGGCGCGCAGGGTCGAGCTCGCATAGGCGTTCACCACCTGCGACGAGGCAACCATCGGGTTGGCCATCGGCTGGGCGGACACCGAGATGCCGTACTCGGTCTCGGTCCCCATCACGCGACGTACGCTCATGGTCCGAGCGTACGCGGATCGCCCACGCCCTGCTGATCCGGTCGGGCGGCTGCCGACTGTGGCGAACCGCCCGCACGGGGCACGCCTCCGCCCTAGCATGGTGGCACGGGGTGCTTGGTTCGCACACCATCACTGGGGGGAACAGATGGCCGACGACGCAGCGACCCCGTTCGAGCCCGAGGAGATCCTCGAGTCGCTGGGTCAGGCGCTGATCGTCACCGACCCCGACGGGGTCGTACTCGTGTGGAACCACGCCGCGGAGGCGCTCTACGGCTGGACGCCGGACGAGGCTCGTGGTCGCAACATCCGTGAACTGACGGTGCCCACGGTGGCCGCCCCTGACGCGGAGGAGATCATGACCGCTCTGCGGAACGGCGGCACCTGGTCCGGAGGGTTCCCGGTCCGCGACAAGGCCGGGAACATCTTCCCTACACTCGTGACCGACAGCGGCCTCTTCCGTGAGGGGATCCTGGTCGGCGTCGTGGGCGTCTCCACGAACCTCGGGACCGCCCTGCAACCCTTGCTCGAACGCTCCACCGACGCAGCGCTCGTGCTGCGCTCGGACGCCGTGGTCACCTACGCCAGCCCCGCCGTCGAACAGCTGTTCGGCTGGGCCGACTCCATCGTCGGCACCAGTGTGGTCCCCCTTCTGCACCCCGAGGAGCGGCCGGCCCTCGCCAAGTTCATGGAGGAGGTCGTGGCTCAGCCCGGGGCTCATCCACCCCTCGAGGTGCGAGTGCTCTCCGAGGAGGGTTGGGTGTGGGCGGAGGCCGCGCTGACCAACCTGCTCGACGACCCCGGCGTGCGGGGCGTGGTGTGCAACATGCGTCGCAGCCTCCGACGAGAGGAGCTCGAGTCCGCCGAGACCCGCGTGGAGCAGCTCAACACTGCGCTGCGCTCCCGGGTGATCATCGAGCAGGCGAAGGGCTTCCTCGCCGCAAGGCACGACATCGGGCCCGACCAGGCCTTCGAGCGACTCCGGGCCTACTCGCGCAACCACCACACCGTGATCCGCGAGGTGGCGAGGCGGGTGCTCGCGCGTGAGCTCGACCTGGCCTGAGCCGACCATCACCGCGTAGTCCTCCCGCCCACCCGTCGGAGCGAAACGGACCTTTGCCCCAGACCGTCTCGTGATGCCCCAGAGGGCCCCAGGTTTTTCCGTTTTCCCTTGCGAAAACGTGTTCCGGCTGCCTACTTTTGCTGCGCGACTTCCCTTTCGGGAGGCCACCCCAGACTCCGGTGGCAGAGGTTCACTTCGCTCCGGAGGTCTGATGTGAGCACCACCCATGTGGCCCATCCCCGGCCCCGCACGAGGACGCGGGCCGACCACGCCTTCGTCGCGCTCCTGCGTGCCGTCATGGCCGAGGGATGGCGTCCCGAGGAGGCGGCCCACGAGCTGCTCGAGGCCGTGAGACAGGACCTCCGGCTCCTTCGGCTCGTCCGCGCCCGGATCTCCCGCGCGATGCTGGAGCGCCCCACGGGGATCACCGAGAGAGCGACCCTCACCCTCGACGTCGCGCTCTCGGCGCGCGTCGCGGGTTCTGTCTCGGGCGCTCCCCTTCCACGCCACGGAGGCACCCATGTTTGAGATGGCCGTCATCGAGCAGGCCAAAGGTGTGCTCATGCTCCGCTACGGGATCGGCTCCTACGAGGCCCTCGCCGTCCTAGGTCGCTGGTCTCAGGAGAGCGGAGTGGCGCTGGGCGACCTCTCGCGAGCGATCACCCACGGCGTGTGCCAGGGCCACACAGGAGCCGGCTCCGTCTCGGCCGCGCTCGTCCGCTGGCTGGAGCAGCGGCTGCGCGAGGACCTCACCGAGCCCTCGCTCACGGAGGCGGTGACTCTACGTGGGTGAGCACACGCCGAGCACGCTCGAGGTGGACGACCCGAAGAACGGCGGCAAGGGGGATGCACCGGGCCACGGAGACGAGGTTGCCGGCACACGCTGGCGGTTCGCCTCCGCGGTGGAGGCCGCTCGTCACCTGGGCTCGCCGCCCAGGTGACGAGCGGTCGGCAGCGGCCGACCGCTCGGTGATGCCCTGAGGGGCCCTAGAGGTACTGGCCGGTGTTCGACACCGTGTCGATCGAGCGGCCGGGCTCGGTGCCCTGCTTGCCGGTGATCAGGGTGCGGATGAACACGATCCTCTCGCCCTTCTTGCCCGAGATCCGCGCCCAGTCGTCGGGGTTGGTCGTGTTGGGCAGGTCCTCGTTCTCCTTGAACTCGTCCACGCAGGCCTGGAGCATGTGCTGCACCCTGAGACCCTTCTGGTCGTTGTCCAGGAGGTCCTTGATCGCCATCTTCTTCGCGCGGTCGACGATGTTCTGGATCATCGCCCCGGAGTTGAAGTCCTTGAAGTACAGGACTTCTTTGTCCCCGTTGGCGTAGGTGACCTCGAGGAAGCGGTTCTCGTCGGTCTCGGTGTACATCCGCTCGACCGTGGCGCGAATCATGCCGTCGACGCACGCCTCCCTGTCGCCGCCGAACTCCGCGAGGTCCTCGGCGTGCAGCGGGAGGTTGGGCGTGAGGTACTTCGAGAAGATGTCACGCGCGGACTCGGCGTCGGGGCGTTCGATCTTGATCTTCACGTCGAGTCGGCCCGGACGAAGGATCGCCGGGTCGATCATGTCCTCACGGTTGGAGGCACCGATGACGATGACGTTCTCGAGGCCCTCGACACCGTCGATCTCCGAGAGCAGCTGCGGCACGATGGTGTTCTCGACGTCGGAGGAGACACCCGAGCCACGGGTCCTGAACAGCGAGTCCATCTCGTCGAAGAACACGATGACCGGGGTGCCGCCCGAGGCCTTCTCACGGGCACGCTGGAAGACCAGCCGGATGTGACGCTCGGTCTCGCCGACGTACTTGTTGAGCAGCTCGGGGCCCTTGATGTTGAGGAAGAAGCTCTTGCCCTCCTGGCCGGTCTTGGCCGCGACCTTCTTCGCCAAGGAGTTCGCCACCGCCTTGGCGATGAGCGTCTTGCCGCAGCCGGGCGGGCCGTAGAGCAGCACGCCCTTCGGCGGCTTGAGCTCGTGCTCCTTGAACATGTCCGGATAGAGGTAAGGGAGCTCGATGGCGTCGCGGATCTGGTCGATCTGCCGGATCAGGCCGCCGATGTTCTCGTAGTCGATGTCGGGGACCTCTTCGAGGACGAGCTCCTCGACCTCGGACTTCGGGACTCGCTCGTAGACGTAGCCGGAGCGTCCGTCGAGCAGCAGGGAGTCGCCGGCGCGCAAGGGCAGGCCGCGCAGCGGCTCGGCGAGGCGGACGACCCGCTCCTCGTCGGCGTTGGCGATGACGAGAACCCGGTCGCGGTCAGCGAGGATCTCCTTGAGCATCACCACCTCGCCGACCTCCTCGTAGTCGAGGGCCGCGACGACGTTGAGTGCCTCGTTGAGCATGACCTCCTGGCCGCGCCGCAGCTCGTCGATCTCGACCGAGGGGCTCACGTTGACCCGAAGCTTCCGGCCGCCGGTGAAGACGTCGATCGTGTCGTCCTCGTTGCGGCCCAGGAAGGTGCCGAAGCCGGCCGGTGGCTGGGCGAGCCGGTCGACCTCCTCCTTGAGGGTCATGATCTGGTCCCGCGCCTCACGAAGGGTCTGCGCGAGCCGCTCGTTCTGCGCTGTCACGGCAGCCAGAGAACGCTGGGTGTCCGCCAGCCTCTGCTCGACCACCCGGGAGTGCCCCGGGCCCTCGGCCAGACGGCGGCGCAGGTCGGCGACCTCCTCCTCGAGGAAGCCCAGCTGCGCTCTCAGCTCTTCGGGCGACCGGGATCCCGACCGGCCCGAACCACTCTCTGATGCTGACAAGCCCATCACCTCCGCAGCATGGCCTCTGGTTGTCGACCCTACTCGGCACCACAAGTTTGTGAAGGT
>DATHVS010000158.1:0-2775 GCA_035461195.1 Nocardioidaceae bacterium | reverse complement strand
GCGTTCGCGGTAGGCGCCGAGAGCCCGGTCGGTGAGCGCGCCGATCGTCTCCCCCGACACCGCCGACCGCTCACGCAGCCACGCCACCAGGTCGCGACGCACCGGGATCGCAGGACGGCCCGTCTCCAAGCGGCTCGCGAGCGCGATCGACAAACCAAGCGTGAGCGCGAGCACGACCAGGAGGTCCCACTCGCGGCTGATGGCGGCGTCGACGGTGCCGACGCCGCTGACGACGGCAAGGCTCACGACGAGCAGTCGAGTCACTCCTGATGGGGCCATGAGCACCTCCTCGGTTCATAGGAACCCGGAACTCGGGTCCAGCGTTCCCTGCGCCCTCGGGGTTCGCCTCATGGTCGGCGAAGACCTGCCCGCACGCATCGCATGCGGTCGTGAGGACCGCACCGCCCACCGCGCACCATCAGGAACGCCGGCACGGCGGCGAGGACGACCGGGTCGTCCACGATGGCGTCGAGGTCGAAGCTGATGACGAAGAAGAACAGCGGCATGAAGAACCCGAACCCGAGTCTCTACAGCTTGGCGTCGACAAGCTCGGCCTCCCGCTCGCTGGCCCCTCCAAGTAGACCTTCGGGGTCATGACTGCGTGATGCGGTCCTCGTTGGATCGCGCGGTTGATATCATCCCGGAGTCGAGCTGATATCGGAGGAACCGCTGATGAGCCGCACGCTGGTCGACATTGATGACGACGCGCTCAGGGCCGCCGCCGCAGAGCTGGGGACCTCGACCAAGGTTGAGACGGTGAACCGCGCGCTCGCGGAGATCGCGGCGCGGCCCCGTCGGCTGGCGTTCCTGGAGACGCTGCGCACGGCCGTCGATGACCTCGGTGACCCTGAGATCATGCGCGGCGCATGGCGATAGGGCGGTACCTCGCCGACAAGTCGGCCTTCGAGCAGCAGCGTCACAGCGAGGCAGCCGACGGATTGCTGAAGGCTCTCGCCGCTGACGGCGCTCTGTTCATGACCGAGATCGTGGCCCTCGAGCTTCTCTACTCCGCTCGCAACCGCGCCGACTACGACTCTCGCTGGGACGGCCTGATGACGCTGCCGTGGCTTCACCTCACGGCGGCCGTGTCCGCGCGCGCACTGACGATCCAAGGCCACCTCGCCCGCCGCGGTCAGCATCGGCGTCCCATCCCTGATCTTCTCGTCGCTGCGACAGCGGTCGAGCACGAAGCCACCGTGCTCCACTACGACCGGGACTTCGACCTGATCGCCGAGGTCACGGACCTGTCGGCCCGTTGGATCATCCCGTCCGGCACAGGGCACGGAGCATCTGGCTGATGGTCCCTTCCCCGCCACCACACAGTCACAACCGTGCGGAGCCTGTCAGGCGTGACCCGGAACGAGCCCAGCGCGGGCGCGCGTGGCAGTACGGGCGGACGGAGCGGTGCGCCGGTGGCGGTGGACGGGCGGGGCCCGGTGTCGTTGCCGGTGTGGTGGCGCCGGGCGTGCGGCTCGGCGACGTCATCGCGGCAGGTGCGTGACCGGATGTGCCCGGCGCGTCGGACCCCGGCGCCTCACGCTGACTCGACGGTCCTCGGGAACGGCCCGGCAGGTGCCGTGCGCTGCTCGGAACCGGCTGCGACCTCGACGGGGTCGTCGCCGAGGACGGACAGCGTCGCGATGGCGACGCCGTCCCCGAGGCGGTGCAGCTTGTGTTGTTCCTCGGCACTGGCGGTTCGAAGTGTCACGCTGGTGACGTGGAGCGACTCCTCGTTCCAGGCCGCCGGGCTGCCCCGCCACGCGGGCACCTTCTCAGGGCGGACATGCCTGCCGTCGACCCAGCCCGTCCTGAGCGGCTCGAGGAACTCCTCATGAGCGCCGCCACGCTCCTTACCGAGAGCCACCCTTCGCGCGGTGCGCTCTCGCCGACGGGCATCCCGGTCCGCCGCGGGCGGCTGCATCTCGGCCGCCTCCGCCGCCTGCTGGGCACGGCCGAGTCCGTCGCCGTGACGGCCGGGTTCGCGACCGGGGAGTGGTTCGGCCCTCGTGACGGTTCGGCACCGGACCTGGGCCGCCTTGCCTACTGCACCGAGACCAGGATCGACGGATGGTCGGCCGCGTGCTGGACTTCCTACGTGCCCGTAGCGGGGCCGTCCCAGTCGGCCCGGTGGCGACGGTACCGGCGGTGACCCTCGCGGAGGCGGTCGTGAGCTACGAGCCGCCGTCGCAGAAGCCGTTCATCACCTCGGCCCACGACGCGCCGCCCGCCACCCGCTCGACCGGGGTGAAGATGCCCTCCAGGTACACCGCCCCGTGCGCAGCCCTTCCTCGGCGTACGCCACCACGATCTGGCGGAAGTCGTCTCGGTCCGGACGGCGGCCGTCGTGGGCAGCCACATGTCGATGAAATGCTCGAAGTCACGGAAGCGCAGCCGGTCGCGCAACGCCGCCTCGTCGGTGACCCGAGGTCGACACCATTGCGGCGGGCGATCTCGAGCAACGCCGGCGGCCGCACCGTCCCTTCGAGGCGGACGTGGAGTTCGATCTTGGGGAACGGTGCGGCGACGGGCACGCAGGCCGAGTCTGCCGCACCCGCCCCCGTCCCGGGGTCGAAACGCGTCGGGGCAGGTCGGCCGGACCTCTAGGCCGCGACGTACGTCCCAGCATCCCTGCCGTCGCACGGCTCGCGCTCGAGCTCGACCAGAACGAGGCCGAACGCGCGCTGGCGGGCCACCTCGGGCTCGCCGGCGTCCGCCAGCAGATCGAGCAACAGCGACGCGACACCCCGCGCCCGAGCGTGGGCGACGAACGACGGC
>DATHVS010000157.1:0-39905 GCA_035461195.1 Nocardioidaceae bacterium | reverse complement strand
AAACATGGACTTGATGGAGAACGCCGAAGTCTGCACGGGCATCGAGGGCAACGCGTGCGACATCGTGTACAACATCACGAAGAACGAGACGCTCGCGGTGAACGCGGAGTGGGCGATCAGCAAGCCGCTGGCGATCCTGGTCGTCGTCCTGCTCGCGGCTCTCACCCGGTGGATCCTGCACAGAGTGATCGACCGGATCACCTCAAGGGCGTCCGACGGGGTCATGCCCGGCTCGTTCGGGCTCGGCAAGCTCGGTCGCAGTGCCGAGAAGCGCGCATCCAGCGCACAGTCGATCGCGGCGGCTCGTCACGAGCAGCGGGCCAAGGCCATGGGTTCCCTGCTCAAGAGCATCTCCACCGGTGTGATCTTCGCCATCGCGGTCGTGATGGTCCTCTCCGAGGTCGGCGTCAACATCGCCCCGATCATCGCCAGCGCCGGAATCGTCGGTCTCGCCATCGGTTTCGGCGCGCAGAGCCTGGTGAAGGACTTCCTCTCCGGGATCTTCATGATCTTCGAGGACCAGTACGGAGTCGGTGACGTGATCGACGCGGGCGAGGCGATCGGCACCGTCGAGGCGGTCAGCCTCCGGGTCACCCGGATCCGCGACATCAACGGCACCGTCTGGTATGTCCGCAACGGCGAGATCCTCCGGGTCGGCAACATGAGCCAGAACTGGGCGCAGACGGTGCTCGACATCCAGGTCGCCTACAGCGAGGACCTCCACCGCGTCCGACAGGTCCTCGCGGACGTCGCCCACGACATGTGGGAGGACGAGGACTACAAGGGCAAGATCATCGAGGAGCCCGAGGTCTGGGGCATCCAGTCCCTCGACGCGGACGGAGTCACCATCCGCGTGGTCCTCAAGACCGCCCCCCTTCAGCAGTGGGTCGTGGCCCGTGAGATGCGCGAGCGGATCAAGGCCCGCTTCGACCACGAGGGCATCGAGATCCCCTTCCCGCAGCGCGTGGTCTGGCACCGCGACGCCGCGGAGGTGGAGCGGCACGGCCAGGCCTCGAACGGAGTGCCGGGCGAGCGCCGGACCACCTGATCCGGGTCGCGGGACCCGGGAACGAGCAAGAGCCGCCGCACCCTCGCGAGAGGGTCACGGCGGCTCGTGCTCCTGGACCGGATCGTCAGGCGAGTGAGGCGTCCAGTGTGATGGGGGTCGCCTTCAGCGCCTGGGACACCGGGCAGTTCTCCTTGGCACCCTCGGCGGCGGCCTTGAAGTCGTCGGCGCTCATGCCCTCGACCGTGCCGACCACGGTGATGTGGATGCCGGTGATGCCCTCACCGGGCTGGAAGGTCACGTCCGCCTTGGTGTCGAGGGAGGTGGGCGGCGTGCCCTGCTTGGCGAGAGCGCCGGAGAGGGCCATGGAGAAGCACGAGGAGTGCGCCGCGGCGATGAGCTCCTCGGGGCTGGTCTTGCCGCCCGGCTCCTCGGCACGTGCTGGCCAGGAGACGTCGTAGCTCCCGAGGCCGGAGGACTCCATGGTGACCGTCCCGGCCCCCTCCAAGAGCGAGCCCTCCCAGCGGGTGGTGGCGGTGCGGGTCGTAGCCATACAAGCTCCTTCACATGTCGATGTAGGTGGGTCGGCGCGCGCGTGCGCCGCGATTACCTGACTCTTGCCCGATTGAGGACAATAGACAAGTGACCACCCACGACGACGACAGCTCGCCCGATACGTTCTACGACGAGATCGGCGGAATGCCCACGATCGCGAAGATCGTCGACCGCTTCTACGAGGGCGTGGCCACCGACGAGCTGATGCGCCCTATGTACCCCGAGGAGGACCTCCGTCCGGCCGCCGAGCGCCTGACACTGTTCCTCGCCCAGTACTGGGGCGGACCGACGACGTACTCCGAGACGCGCGGCCACCCCCGCCTTCGCATGCGCCACGCACCCTTCGCGGTGACCCCAGCCGCCAAGGACCGCTGGCTCCACCACTTCAGCGACGGGCTCGACGCCGTGGAGCTCAGCCCTGAGCAGCGCGCGAAGTTCTGGGACTACGCCACGCACGCGGCGCAGTTCATGGTCAACACCCTCGAGGAGCAGTAGGCCGCGCACCGTCCGTCTCCGGGACGTGACCGAGGCGACGCCCGGTCCTACAGTTGTTCTCGGGGCTCCATGGACGACGCCGACCTGCTCGACAAGGGCCGCCGGTCGTACGACGCACACGACTGGTCAGCGGCCTACGAGGCTCTGTGCTCGGCCGCGACGACGAGACCGCTCGACCCCCGGGACCTCCTCCGGCTCGGCCTCACCGCGAGCCTGCTCGGCAAGGACGAGGAGTGCGAGCAGCACCTGAGTCAGTCGTTCCGGCAGGCCGCCGACAGCGGGGACGACACGACCGCGCTCCGGGCGGCCTTCTGGGCGTCGTTCGCGCTGTCCAACCGCGGTGAGACCGCGCGCGCGGACGGCTGGGCCGAGCGTGCCCGCCGGCTGGTGTCCCCCCGCCGCGAGGGGGAGGCGAGGTCGGTCGAGACGTGCACCGTCGTCCTGCTCGAGGCGCTCATGGCCCTCCGCGAGGGACGCACGGACCTGGCTGCACACTTCGCCGAGATCGCCGAGCACGCCGCGGCGTTGAGGGAGCCCGACCTCGAGGCGCTGGCCGTGATGGGTGAGGGCTTCTGCGTGGTGCTCAACGGCGACGTGCTTGCGGGCATGCGCCGGCTCGACGAGGTGATGCTGTCGGTGACCGGTGGCGAGGTGCACCCGATGGCGGCCGGGCTGGTGTACTGCGTGATGCTCGACGCCTGCCGGTCGACGCTGGACCTGAGACGGTCGGCCGAGTGGACGGCGGCGTTGAGCCGTTTCTGCGAGGACCAGCCGGACCTGGTGCCCTACCGAGGGCAGTGCCTGGTGCACCGGGTCCAGGTCATGCAGATGAGGGGCGTGTGGAACGACGCCGCCGCGGAGGCGGAGCGGGCGTGCACGTGGCTGTCGCACCCCCCGCAACCTGCTGTGGGGGCGGCCCTCTACGAGAGGGCCGAGCTGCACCGGCTCCGCGGGGAGCTGGCCCAGGCCGAGGAGCGCTACGGCGAGGCCAGCCGCTGGGGCCACGACCCGCAGCCGGGGCTGGCGCTGCTGAGGCTCGCGCAGGGCCGTCCCGAGGCGGCGGTCACCGGTCTGCGGCGCAGCCTCGCCGAGCCGCTCGAGTCGACAGTGCTTCCGGTGGTGCTCGGGGCCTACGTCGATGCGCTGCTCGTGACAGGGGACGCCGCAGGGGCGGCAGAGGCGGTCGCCGACCTCCGCAAGGCAGTCCTCGACCTCGACGTACCCATGGTCGGCGCTCTCGCCGCCTGCGCGGAGGCCCGGCTCGCCCTGGCCACCGGTGACCCGTCCACGGCCCTGCGCAGTGGCCGTCGCGCCTGGACGCTGTGGCACGAGCTCGACGTGCCGTACCACGCCGCGCGCAGCCGACTGGTCGTCGCGGAGGCCTGCCGAGCCCTGGGCGACGAGGACGCCGCCAGGATGGAGCTCGAGGCTGCCAGGAGCGTCTTCGAGGAGCTCGACGCCCGCCTCGACGTCCAGGAGATGGACCGGCTCCTCGCGAACGACGCCGAGGCCGACGACTGCCCGCTCTCGCCGCGGGAGCGCGAGGTGATCCGGCTCCTCGCGGCCGGCCTGACCAACCGGTCCATCGCCGCCGAGCTGTTCCTCAGCGAGAAGACCGTGGCGCGGCACCTGAGCAACATCTTCGCCAAGCTCCACGTGTCCACGCGCACGGCGGCCGCCGCCTACGCCTTCGAGCACCGGCTGGCCTGAGCCGGACGCCGCGATGGGTAGGACTACCCACGGGCCGGTCCGGGCCGATGGGTGCATCGCCGGAAGCGGAACAGCCCCGGCCGTCTCTAGCGTCGAGGCATGAACACCATCCTTCTCACCGGGCGCGACGCCCCCGAGGTTGCCCTTCCCTGGCCCGACCTCGTCGCGCTCGCCAGCCTGCTCGAGGGCGACGTGCTCACGCCGGGTGACACCGGCTGGGACGACGCGGTGCGTCTGTGGAACGGCCTGGTCGCGAAGCAGCCCCGATGCGTGGTTCGCCCCTCCACCACGCGGGACGTCGCCGCCACGGTCGACTTCGCCCGCGACCACAACCTGCTTCTGGGAGTGAGGTGCGGCGGCCACAACATCGGCGGTGCGGCGATCCCGGACGGCGGGATCATGCTCGACCTGTCCGGCCTGCGGACGGTCGAGGTCGACCCCGACCGTCGGCTCGCCCACGTGGGCGGCGGCTGCCTGCTCCGGGACGTCGACCGGGCCTCCCAGGCGTACAACCTGGCCACCACGCTCGGGTTCGTCTCGGAGGTGGGCGTGGGTGGTCTCACCCTCGGCGGCGGCTTCGGCTACCTGGCCCGCCGGTTCGGGTGGGCGGTGGACAACTTCGAAGAGGTCGAGGTGGTCACCGCCGACGGCCAGGTCCGTGTCGCCAACCGGGAGGAGCACCCGGACCTGTTCTGGGCGGTCCGCGGCGGCGGCGGCAACTTCGGCGTGGTCACCCGGATCACGCTGCGGCTGCACCCGGTGGGCCCCACCGTCTTCGGCGGTCTCATCGCCTGGCCTTTCGAGCGCGCCGAGGAGGTGATGGCCGGCTACCGACGCCTGACCGAGACGGCGCCGCGCGAGCTCACTGCCTTCATGGTCCTGATGAACGCCCCACCGGCCCCCTTCGTCCCGCCCCAGTACCACGGGCGACGCACGGTTGCGATGACTGTCTGCTACAGCGGAGACCTCTCGCGGACCGAGGAGACGCTGGCGCCGCTGCGGGAGCTGGGTGAGCCTGCGGTCGACCTGCTGCACGAGTGGCCCTACGTCCAGCAGCAGTCCTACCTCGACGAGACCGAACCGAAGGGCCATCACTACTACTGGCGCACCGAGTTCGCCTCGGGGCTCGACGACCGGATGCTCACCACCTTCCGTGAGGCCTTCGCGAGCTGTCCCGTGCCCCTGGGCCAGGTCGTGGTCGCGCACGTCGGCGGCGCCCTCAACGAGCGGGCCTGGGACGACGGCGCGGTCGGCAACCGCGATGTCCGATTCGTGTACGGCACGGCGGCCGCGTGGGAGCCCGGCGACCCTCGTGCCGACGAGTACGTCGACTGGACCCGCACCTGGGGTGACCGGCTCCGTCCTTTCTCGACGGGGTCGTCGTACGTCAACTTCCAGACACCCGAGGACGACCTGGCCCGGCTCCGCGCCTCCTACGGGGCCAACTGGGACAGGCTGGTGGCGACCAAGCAGAAGTACGACCCGGGGAACGTGTTCCGGTCCAACCGGAACATCCCGCCGTGGTGAGCCGGTGAGCCCCTCAGGTCCCGACGGCCCGGCCGGGGGACGACGCCGCCCAGGCCGGGTCCTTTCGTCCTCGGCGGGCTTGGGCCAAGATGGCGAGGGGGACCCACGCCACAGCTGACACGAGGCCGATCTCCTGCGCAGAGGACGCGGAGGCCTACGTCGCGATGGTGTGCTTCAAGCACGGGCCACCTGAACGGATCGGGGTCGAGCTCGAGTGGACGGTCCACCACCGCGACGACCAGGACCGGTCCCTCGACCCCCGCCTCCTCGCCGAGGCACTCGGCGACCACGCGCCGCCGACCGTCGCCCCCCACAGCACCCACCTGCCTCTCCCCCGGGGTTCCCTGGTCACCGTCGAACCCGGCGGCCAGGTCGAGATCTCCAGCCTCCCGAGCACCTCTGCCGGCGACCTGGTCGCCTCCGTCGAGAGCGACATCGCCTCCCTCGACGCCCTGCTCGAACCCGCCGGCCTCCGTCGCGGGGAGACCGGCATCGACCCCCACCGGCCGCCGACGCGGCTCCTCGACGTCCCCCGGTACGCCGCGATGCAGGACTTCTTCGACGGCCGCGGACCGTGGGGCTCGTCGATGATGTGCAGCACCGCGAGCATGCAGGTCTGCCTCGACGCGGGGCAGCCCTCCGACGTACTCCTGCGCTGGCGGACGCTGCACAGCGTCGGCCCGGCGCTCGTGGCGCTGTTCGCCAACTCCCCCGTCGTCCGCAGCCGGCGCACCGGGTGGGCCTCGAACCGGCTCCGCGCGACGCTCGGCACGTGCCCGCCGTTCACCCACCCGGTCCAGCACGACCGTGACCCGGCCACCTCATGGGTCGAGCGGGTGATGACTGCGCCCGTGATGTGTGTACGCCGTACGTGTGGCCGCTGGCACCCCGACCACCCGATGTCGTTCGCGGCGTGGGTCTCGGGGGCGGGTGAGCGACGGCCGACGTACGACGACCTCGACTACCACCTGAGCACGCTGTTCCCGCCGGTCCGGCCCCGTGGCTACGTCGAGGTCCGCTACCTCGACACGCAGCCCCCCGGGACGTGGCACCACCCGCTGCTGCTCCTCGGCGCCATCCTGTCCTCGAGCCGCGCCGCCGAACGCGCCTGCGAGCTGACCGAGCACTGCGCCGACCTGTGGCTGACCGCGGCGCGCAGAGGCCTGGCCGACGACACGCTCAGACACGCCGCGCGGGCCCTCGTCGAGCTCGCCGCCGATCGGATCGGCCACCTGCTCACCGGAGCCGCCACGGCCAGGAGCACCCGGGGCGCGCGCCTCGCCGACGTGATGGTCGACGCCCTCCACCAGCGCACCGACCCCGACCCGGCAGGGAGGCAGACCGCATGAGCACCCCCACGAGCGCGTCCGAGCAGGCACGTCCACTCACCGAGCTCACGGTAGAGCAGCTGCGCGTGCGCGCAGCCGACGCCCTGATGCATGCCCGCACCCGCAGCACCGCGCTCACCGACGCAGTGGACGACGACGACCTGGTCCGCCAGCACTCCCCGCTCATGTCGCCGCTCGTGTGGGACCTGGCCCACGTCGGCAACCAGGAGGAGCTCTGGCTGGTGCGCGACGTCGGCCGACGGGAGCCAGTGCGCAGCGACATCGACGAGCTCTACGACGCGTTCAAGCACGGTCGCGCCTCCCGGTCCTCGCTCCCCCTCCTGGGGCCGGACGAGGCGCGAGCCTACATCCGCGAGGTGCGCGACAAGGTGCTCGACGTGCTGGACCGGGCCGCGCTCGAAGGCGCTCGGCTCGTGCAGGACGCCTTCGCGTTCGGGATGGTCGCCCAGCACGAGCAGCAGAACGACGAGACGATGCTCGCCACCCACCAGCTCCGTGCAGGCGCTGCCGCCCTCCACGCGCCCGAGCCTCCTCCGGTCCGGACCGCTCTCCCGTCGCGGGAGGTCCTGGTCCCCGCCGGCACGTTCACGATGGGCACCTCGACGGAACCGTGGGCGCTGGACAACGAGCGGCCCGCCCACACTGCGCACACCGACGCGTTCTTCATCGAAACCGCACCGGTCACCTACGGCGACTACCTGCGCTTCGTCGACGCCGGCGGCTACCGGCAGCAGGAGTGGTGGACGCCCAAGGGGTGGCGACACGTGCAGGAAGCAGGCCTCGTGGCGCCGCAGTTCCTGGCTCGCGACGGGGACCGCTGGCTGCGGAGGCGGTTCGGGGTGATCGAGCCGGTCCGGCTCGACGAACCGGTGGTCCACGTCTGCTTCCACGAGGCCGACGCCTACGCCCGGTGGGCGGGCAAGCGGCTGCCGACCGAGGTCGAGTGGGAGAAGGCGGCCCGGTGGGACCCGGCGACGGGCAGGTCCCGGCGCTACCCCTGGGGCGACGAGGACCCCGGCCCGGACCACGCCAACCTCGGCCAGCGGCACCTGCGGGCAGCACCCGTCGGCGCGTACCCCGCCGGCGCCTCGCCCCTCGGCGTGCACCAGCTGGTCGGAGACGTCTGGGAGTGGACCGCGAGCGACTTCCGGCCCTACCCCGGGTTCGTCGTGTTCCCCTACGCGGAGTACTCCGCCGTCTTCTTCGGCCCCGACTACAAGGTGCTGCGGGGCGGCTCCTTCGGCACCGACCCGGTGGCCTGCCGAGGGACGTTCCGCAACTGGGACCTCCCCGTCCGGCGCCAGATCTTCGCGGGGTTTCGGTGCGCCCGCGACGCGCACCCCGAGGAGCTGGGCTGACCGTGTGCCGCCACCTCGCCTACCTCGGGCCGCCGATCGCCGCCGCCGACGTCGTGCTCGCCCCTCGACACTCCCTGCTGGAGCAGACCTGGGGGCCCCGGGAGATGCGCGGCAGCGGCTCCGTCAACGCCGAGGGGTTCGGCATCGGCTGGTACGACGGCCCCGGCGACGCTCTCCGGTACCGCCGTGCGGTGCCGATGTGGGCCGACGGTTCCCTGCCCGACCTCGCCCGCCACATCCGTGCGACGGCCCTGGTGGCTGCCGCGCGCAACGGGACGGTGGGCATGCCGGTGACGGAGACGGCATGCGCTCCGTTCCGTCACGGCCGCTGGCTGTTCAGCCACAACGGCGTCGTCCTGGGCTGGCCGGCCAGTGTCTCGGGCCTCGCCGAGACCCTTCCGGCCACCGACCTGATGCGCCTCGAGGCACCCACCGACAGCGCCCTGTTGTGGGCCCTGGTGCTCCGGCGGCTGCTCGACGGCGCGAGCGTGCAGCAGGTCGTCGAAGAGGTGACCACGGAGGTCGGGCACGCCGCGCCCGGGTCGCGGCTCAACCTGCTGCTGTCCGACGGGGAGACGGTCGCCGCCTCCACATGGGGACACAGCCTGTCGGTCCTGGAGGGCCCCGGCCACGTCCTGGTCGCCTCCGAGCCCTTCGGTCCGAGCGCGGGGGTCTGGCAGTCCGTGGCGGAGCAGACCCTCGTCGTACTCACCTCCGACGGCACCAAGACCCGACCGCTCTCCGGGCCGCCACCGGTCAGCGCCGACAACGACCCAGAAGCGAAAGGGCACCTGCTCCCATGACCCACGCCACCGTCGAGGTGCGGCTCACCCCGGACCACGCCTCGCGGGCCCTGCGCCACGACGTGGTGGTCGGGCTCGGGGCCGACCCGAAGTGGCTCCCGCCCAAGTGGTTCTACGACGGCCGCGGCAGCGAGCTGTTCGAGGAGATCACCCGGCTGCCGGAGTACTACCCCACCCGCGCCGAGCGCGAGATCCTCGACCACCGTGCCGCCGAGCTCGCCGCACGCACAGGTGCCCGCAGCCTGGTCGAGCTCGGCTCCGGCTCCTCGGAGAAGACCCGGCTCCTCCTCGACGGCCTCCGCCGTCACGGCACGCTGGAGGAGTTCGTGCCGCTCGACGTCTCGGAGCCGGCACTGCGCGAGGCCGCCGCCACGATGGTCGGCGACTACCCCGACCTGGGCGTCCACGCCGTCGTCGGCGACTTCACCGAGCCGCTCACAGGTCTGCCGGGCTGGTCGCCCCGGCTCGTGGCCTTCCTCGGCGGCACGGTCGGCAACCTGCTGCCCGAGGAGCGACGCGACTTCCTCTGCTCGGTCCGCGGCGTACTCGACGCGGGCGAGTGGCTGCTGCTCGGCACCGACCTCGTCAAGGACCCCACCATGCTCGTGCGGGCCTATGACGATGCGGCCGGCGTCACGGCGGAGTTCAACCGCAACGTCCTGCGCGTGGTCAACCGCGAGCTCGGTGCGGACTTTCCGGTCGAGTCGTTCGACCACGTCGCCACCTGGGACCCGGACCAGGAGTGGATCGAGATGCGCCTGCGGGCGCGACGGCCGATGAGGGTCACGGTCCCCGCCGTGGACATGGTGGTGGACCTCGCCGACGGCGAGGAGATCCGCACCGAGGTCTCGGCGAAGTTCCGCCAAGACCGGATCGAGCGGGAGCTGAAGGGAGCCGGGTTCGCCCTCGACCGCTGGTGGACCGACAGCGAGGAGCGGTTCGCCCTGTCGCTGGCGCGCGCGGTCTGAGGCCGTGAGCAGGACTGGACACGTCTCTCCAAGAGGGCTGCGGCATACCCCGCTGCCGCTCGGCTCGTTGCTCGGGTACGAACCCGTGCAGAGAGGCTGGGATGGGCCGGAGAGCTGTTGGTGCTGCGTCTGTCGTGGCCTGTCTGGTCATGACCGGCTGCTCGGCCCAGGAAGGCCCGAGGCAGCTGCCCCAAGGCTTGGGAATGGCGTTGATGCCCACCGACAGGTGTGCCTTCATGACCTTGCAGGCGTGCTCCACCGAGGGGCCGATCGAGGTGGAGCTGGTCAGGGTCGAGCCTGTGGAGACCTACGGCACCGACGACGTGGGCTCCCGTGTGCTCTGGCCGACTGAGGACGAGCCGGCGGACGCGGGCCCAAGCGCGAGCAGACCGACTTCGAGGTATGCGCAGACTGAACGTCCGCCCCGGCGTCGGAGACTCCAAGTACCAGTCGCCGACCGCAGACAGCACGAACCGCGTCAGGGCTCGATGACCGCGGCCAACCTGTCGCGCTCGGACTCGGTGAGCGGGCGTGCCGCCTGTGACGTGAGGTCGAAGGTCACCAGCACCGCCTTCGCCTGCGAGAGAACGGTGTCGCCGTCCTTGATCTGCGCCGCGAGACCGAACGACGACCTGCCGACGCGGGTCACCCACGACTCCACGACGTACGGCTCGGTCCGGAAGAGGATCGGCCGCTTGTAGTCGACGTCCACGCGCGCCACCACGACCGCGAAGCGCCCCTCCTCCTCGGCCCGGCCGAGCGAGGTGAGAAAGGCCAGACGGGCCTCCTGGTAGTACTCGAAGTACTTGACGTTGTTGACGTGTCCGTACACGTCGACGTCTGAGAAGCGCGTGTGCAGCGAGAAGACGTGCCTGGTCACGCCGCAGATCCTCCCACGACGAGTCTCCGGCTTGTCGGCCACGCCCCGAACGTCCCTTCTGTCACCGTTCCAAGCCACGCCGCGTGCGCAGATGATGAGTGTCTTTGCTGTTCAGTCATGATTTGTCGGACAGGGGGGTTACGGTGCATCAGACCGGTGAAGACCAGTGTTTCGGGCCACAAAGCGACGGGAAGGTGTCCCCGGGACGTTCCGGTCGGACGCCGATCGACCTCACCCCCCAGGTCAACACGGGAGATCTTCCGCCATGCTCAAACGATTCCTGGTCCTGCTCGCCGCCGTGACCCTGCTCTTCGCCTCCCCCGCCCACGCCGCAGCCTGGACCTCGTCCGCGCCGGACGACATGTGGTTCGACCGCGGCTACATCGTCCACAACAACATGTGGAACGCCTCCGGCTACAAGGTCTCCCAGACCATCCGGGCCGACTCCTACAAGCGTTGGCAGGTCACCGCGACGGCGGACAACAAGGCGCGCGACGGCGCCGTCAAGACCTACCCGAACGTCCACAAGGACTACCACAACTGGAGCACGGGCCACGAGCCCCGCGTCCGGGCCTTCAGGAAGATCCGCAGCTCGTTCGCCGGACGGGGCCCCCGCGTGGGCATCTACAACGTCGGCTACGACATCTGGCTCAACGGCGTCCCCGGTAACCGCGAGATCATGATCTGGACGGAGAACTACCGTCAGGTGCCCGCCGGCCGGGTCGTGGCCAGGGGCCTCAAGTGGAGCAACCGGACCTGGAAGCTCTACGCCACCTCGGACAACAGGTACCTCGCCTTCGTCCCGGACCGCCCCATGTTCAAGGGCACCCTCCCCATCCGCGGGATGCTCGGATACCTGATCCGCCAGGGGCGCGTCCCAGCCAACTCCACGCTCGGCCAGATCTGCTACGGCGTCGAGATCGTCTCCACGGGTGGTAAGCCGGCCACGTTCAAGTTCACCGACTTCTCCATCAGCACGGCCCGGCGCTGAGCCTCGGCCGGAGGTGGCTCACGGGCCGCCTCCGGCCCCCGGTCGGCTCGGACCGTCAGACCCGGTCGCACCGCCGACACGGGGAGTCGAGCCTCCCTCAGGTCGCCGTCGAGGCCGGCTCGAGGAACCGCTCGAGCACATCCCGTTCCTCCGGCCGCAGCCGACGCGGACGCTCCTCGGCGAACACGAAGGGCGTGAGCACCGAGGTCGCCCGTGTGTAGACCCTCCGGGTGCCGTCGGGCAGCTCGTCGAGGATCTCGTAGGCCATCGTGAACGTCGCCGCCTTGATCTCGGTGATCCAGGTCTCGATCCGCACCGGCTCGAAACGGAACACCAGCGGCGCCAGGAACTCCACCTCGTGCCGCACGACGACCACCCCCTCGGCGAGCTCCTCGCCCCCCGAGGCGGGAGCGTGCACCGCGAACATGTCGACGCGCGCCTCTTGGAGGTAGTCCACGTAGGTCACGTTGTTGACGTGACCGAGCGAGTCCATGTCGGCCCAGCGCAGCGGGCAGTGGTAGACGTGGCGCACGACGGTGATCCTGCCAGAGACCCCACCGACGACGAGCACCACACCCGGCGTACCGGGGTGTGGCCCCCCGCACATGTCGTGCTCCTGTAATCCGTTCTAGGCTGTCGTGGTGCCGGGTCCCGACCCTGCGGCCACCGGCCCCGTACTCGAGAAGATCGGAGTCCCTCCATGCCCGAGGCAGTGATCGTTTCCGCGACCCGCTCCCCCATCGGTCGCGCGAACAAGGGTTCGCTCAAGGACATGCGTCCCGACGACCTGACTGCTGCGATGATCCGCGCAGCCCTGGACAAGATCCCCGAGCTCGACCCGAAGGACATCGACGACCTGTACCTCGGCTGCGGTCTCCCCGGCGGCGAGATGGGCTTCAACATGGGCCGGATCGTGGCAGTTCTCCTCGGCTACGACCACCTCCCCGGCGCCACCATCACCCGCTACTGCTCCTCCAGCGTGCAGACCACGCGGATGGCCTTCCATGCGATCAAGGCCGGTGAGGGCGACGTGTTCATCTCCGCAGGCGTCGAGGCTGTCTCACGCTTCCGCAAGGGCACCTCCGACCACCTGCCCGACACCCAGAACCCGGTCTTCGACGAGGCCAAGGCCCGCACCGAGGAGCAGGCGAAGGGGGGCCAGGACTGGCAGGACCCGCGTGAGAACGGCAAGCTCCCCGACGCCTACATCGCGATGGGCCAGACCGCCGAGAACGTCGCAAAGCTGCGCGGCCTCTCCCGCCGGGAGCTCGACGAGTTCGGCGTGCGCAGCCAGAACCTCGCCGAGAAGGCGATCGCCGACGGCTTCTGGGCCAACGAGATCACCCCGGTGACGCTCCCCGACGGCAGCGTGGCGAGCACCGACGACGGCCCGCGCGCCGGAGTCACCCTCGAGGCCGTCTCGCAGCTCGACCCCGTCTTCCGCCCCGACGGCGTCGTGACCGCAGGCAACTGCTGCCCCCTGAACGACGGCGCCGCCGCGGTGGTCGTCATGTCCGACACGAAGGCCAAGGAGCTCGGCCTCACCCCGCTCGCGCGGATCGTGTCCACCGGCGTCACGGGCCTCTCCCCCGAGATCATGGGTCTCGGCCCGGTCGAGGCGTCCAAGCAGGCTCTCGCCCGCGCCAACATGACCATCGACGACATCGACCTCGTCGAGATCAACGAGGCGTTCGCCGCCCAGGTCGTGCCGTCCTACCAGGACCTCGGCATCGACATCGACAAGCTGAACGTCAACGGTGGCGCGATCGCGGTCGGACACCCGTTCGGCATGACCGGCGCCCGGCTGCAGAACACGATGCTCAACTCGCTGAAGACCCACGACAAGTCCACCGGCCTCATCACCATGTGTGTCGGTGGAGGCCAGGGCATGGCGTTGGTGCTCGAGCGCATGAGCTGAAGCCTCGGCGTACGACAAGGCCCCCTGGTCCCGCGACCAGGGGGCCTTTCTCGTCGTCAGGAACCGCGAAGGCCCCGCAAGGTGACCTCTGAGGCGGACGCGCCCCGAGGCTCGATCGGCGCCCCCAGGTCCACGCAGGTCTCGGCCACAGCGGCGAGAGCCGCGTCGATCCGCTGCTCTGCCGCTGCACCGACCTTCGGACCGGCCCTCAGCTCGACGCCCACCAGTCGCAGGTTCTCGTGCAGGTCCTTGAACGCGCCGTCGGTGTCCGCCGCACGGTCAGCCCGCGCCTCTGCCCGCGTCAGGTGCTCCTGGACGTCGACATGCCTCGGGGACTCGACCTCCATCAACGCCGTCAGGTCACCGCAGGCCGCTCGCGCGTAGTCGGCGCTGGGCACACCGCAGGCCGACAGCGCAGCGAAAGCCACGAGGAGAGCCGCCCCGACCGCGGTGCTGCGCGAGACCTGCTGAGACCGACGTCTCACGCGGAAGCGCCCGGCAACAGGATGGAGAAGGACATGGGGCACATCATGCCGGACACATGTGGCGGTGGGATGACGGGGCGTCCGGCCACGCCCACGTGCGGCACGCCTTCTCCTCGATGGACCGAACCCCGCCTCTCTCGCAGCGATGAGGCGGGGTTCGTCGGTGTCTCGGGGCTTGCTTCAGTGATTCCGGACGCTCACTGCTCCTGCTGGAGCACCGCCTGGACAGCCACGGTGATGTCGATCTTGTCGCCGACGAGGAATCGGCCGCCGTCCATGGGGATGTTGAAGTCCACGCCCCACTCCTTGCGGGAGATCTGGGTCGTGCCCTCGAAGCCGGCGCGGGTGCCGCCCCACGGGTCGGTCTCGCTGCCGAGGTACTCCACGTCGAGGGTGACCGGCTTGGTGACGCCCTTGATGGTGAGGTCGCCGGTGACGAGCAGGCCCTTGCCGCCCTGCTCGACACGGGTGCTGCGGAAGGTCATCGGGCCGGTGCTCTCGACGTCGAAGAAGTCGCCGGAGCGCAGGTGCGCGTCGCGGTTCTCGTCGCGCGTGTTGATGGAGTTCAGGTCGATGGTGGCACTCGCCGAGGGCTGGTCGCCGGTGACGACCTGTCCCTCGAACTTCTCGAACAGGCCCCGGACCTTGCTCATCAGGTGGCGGGCGGTGAAGCCGATCTCGGAGTGGCTGGGGTCGATGGTCCAGGTGCCGGCCTGGACCCCGAGGGTGTTCTGCACGTCGACGGTCATGGGAATCTCCTAGGTAAAAGGTTGTAGGTTCAACTACTGCCTCGACTGTAGCAGGATCTTCGTTGAAGTTTCAACTTGCCGGTGCGTAGAATGCCGCCATGACCTCGAACGCGACCCAGACGCAGTGGCTCACCCCGGAGCAGCAGCGTTCCTGGCGGGCCTACCTGGTGGGCACGACCCTGCTGATGGACCGGCTCGACCGCGACCTGCGCGAGCAGCACGGCATCTCCATGCCGGAGTACGAGATCCTCGTGCGTCTCTCCGAGACCCCGGACCGCCGGCTCCGCATGGCCGTGCTTGCCGACTCGGTCAGCCACTCCCGCAGCCGCGTCACCCACACGGTTGCCCGGATGGAGAAGGACGGTCTGGTCACGCGCTCCGCCTGCGCCTCCGACGGGCGAGGCGTCGAGGCGGTGCTGACGAAGAAGGGCTTCGACGTTCTCGAGGCTGCCGCGCCCACGCACGTCGACGGCGTACGCCGCTTCCTGGTCGACCTCGCCGGCGACGAGGACTTCTCCGCGCTGGGTCGCGTCTTCAACGCCGTCACGGACAAGCTGATCGGCGAGGCGAGCCCCGCGGCCGACATCCGCTGAGGGCGGTCACGCAGCGCCGCGACTGCCCGCGGGGGCGCCGCGGCGGAGCAGGAGCACGCTCACTGCGACGACCCATAACCAGAAGAGCAGGTAGGGCGCGAACCAGATGACCTCGAGCCGCACCGCGCGAGCCAGGACGAGGCCTACCCCACTGACCACGGCAAGCCACCCGAGCCAGCGCGCCAGGTACCCGGTCGACACGAGGACCCAGCCGCACGCGATCGCGAAGCTCCCGAGAGCGACCCAGGCGTTGCTGAAGCTGAGGTTTCCGACGTCGAAGGCGTACCTCGCCACCTGGGGCTCGAGGTCGGCCGCCCGGTGGGTCGCGGCGTCCCAGCTTCCTTCGAGGATCAGCGGGACCACCACGACCGCGGACACGAGTCCCGCGGTCGAGCGCCAGTGCGGCTCACCCTCGGCACGACGCAGAAGCGTGGTGATCCCGACCGCGAACCACAAGAACCCGAGCATGCCCACCGTAACGAGGAAGCCGCCGAGCTCGGCAAGCCCCGAGTCGATCGACCGGAAGAACGTCAGAGCCTCGGCAGCGGACCCCCGGAAGTCGGGCTCCTCGCCGGACCTCGCGACGATCGGGACGAAGATCAGGACCACGGAGGCGATGCCGACCAGCCCGGTCACCCGGGCAAGCTGCTGCCAGGCGGCTGACGGCGTGCTCGTTGCCGCGCTGCACGAGGATGTGCCCACCTCCTCAGGATCGGGCCAGGGCCGGGGCTCGGCAACAGCCAGGCGGAGCCGCTCATTGCGGAGCCGGAGCATGCGTCCGGTCCGGCGGGGTACTTTCGACGGCATGGGAATCATGAGCAAAGTCGTGAAGCTGGGCATCGCGAAGAAGGTCTACGACGAGGTCCGCAAGCCGGAGAACCAGCAGAAGGCGCGGGACGCGTACGCGAAGTTCCAGACCAACCGCCAGAACAAGCGCTGACCCGGCTCGGGAGCAGACAGCACGAGGCCCCCGGCAGGGTGCCGGGGGCCTCGGGGCGTCCCTGACCCGTCCCGCGCTCAGTCGCGGGTGAGCTTGCGGTGCGTCACCCGGTGCGGGCGCGCCGCCTCGGGGCCGAGGCGCTCGATCTTGTTCGCTTCGTACGCGGCGAAGTTGCCCTCGAACCAGAACCACTTGCCCTCGTCCTCGTCGTCGCCCTCCCACGCAAGGATGTGCGTGGCGGTGCGGTCGAGGAACCACCGGTCGTGCGAGGTGATCACGGCGCAGCCGGGGAACTCGAGCAGCGCGTCCTCGAGCGACTGCAGCGTCTCCACGTCGAGGTCGTTGGTCGGCTCGTCGAGGAGCAGCATGTTGCCGCCCATCTTCAGCGTGAGGGCGAGGTTGAGGCGGTTGCGCTCACCGCCGGAGAGGACCCCTGCCTTCTTCTGCTGGTCGGGGCCCTTGAAGCCGAACGAGGCGATGTAGGCACGGCTCGGCATCTCGAAGTTTGCGACCTTGATGAAGTCCAGGCCGTCGGAGACGACCTCCCAGACGTTCTTGTTCGGGTCGATGCCGCCTCGGCTCTGGTCGACATAGGAGATCTTGACGGTCTGGCCGACGTTCAGCTCGCCGCCGTCGGGCTTCTCCTCGCCGATGATCATCTTGAACAACGTGGTCTTCCCGACGCCGTTGGGGCCGATCACCCCGACGATTCCTGCCCGCGGCAGGGAGAACGACAGGTCGTGCATCAGCACGCGGTCGTCGAAGCCCTTCTTGAGGTTGTGGGCCTCGAGCACGACGTCCCCCAGACGGGGGCCGGCCGGGATGTTGATCTCGGCGAGATCGACCTTGCGGTTCCGGTCCGCCTCGGCAGCCATCTCCTCGTAGCGAGCCAGACGCGACTTGCTCTTGGCCTGGCGGGCCTTGGGGTTGGAGCGGACCCACTCGAGCTCCCGCTCGAGCATCTTCGCGCGCTTGGCGTCCTTCTGCCCCTCGATCTGGAGGCGCTGCTTCTTCGTCTCGAGGTAGGTCGAGTAGTTGCCCTCGTAGGGGTGGGTCTTGCCGCGGTCGATCTCGAGGATCCAGCTCGCGACGTTGTCGAGGAAGTACCGGTCGTGGGTCACGGCCAGGACGGCGCCGGGGTACGTCGCCAGATGGCTCACCAGCCACTGCACGGACTCGGCGTCGAGGTGGTTGGTGGGCTCGTCGAGCAGCAGCAGGTCGGGCTGCTGCAGCAGCAGCTTGCACAGCGCCACGCGGCGCCGCTCCCCACCGGAGAGGTTGTCCACGGGGGCCTCCGGCGGCGGGCAGCGCAGCGCGTCCATCGCCTGGTCGAGCCGGCTGTCGAGGTCCCATGCGTTGGCGTGGTCGAGGTCGCTCTGAAGGTCGCCCATCTCGGCGAGGAGCTTGTCGTAGTCGGCCTCGGGGTCGCCCAGCTCTTCAGAGATCTTGTTGAATCGGTCGAGCTTGGCCTTGATGTCACCGACGGCCTCCTCGACGTTCTCGAGGACCGTCTTGCCCTCGGTCAGAGGCGGCTCCTGCTGGAGCATGCCCACGGTCGCCTCGGGGTCGAGGATCGCGTCGCCGTTGGACGGCTGGTCGAGCCCCGCCATGATCTTCAGCAACGTGGACTTGCCGGTGCCGTTGGGTCCGACGACACCGATCTTGGCTCCGTGCAGGAAGGACAGGGTGACGTTGTCGAGGACCACCTTGTCGCCATGGGCCTTGCGCACATTGCGCAGCGTGAACACATACTCAGCCATAGTCGAAGAGCCTACGGCTCAGCCCCAGCCCGGCTCCAATCGGCCTTCACCGGACGGACCTCCGAGGCCTCAGGCGGCCGGCTCGTCGCGGCGTCCCTTCTCAGCCCCCGCAGGCGACTGGACCGGGTTGCCCCAGCTGTCGAGCTGGGTCGTCACGTCGGCCTCGCGGTGGATGATCTCGGCGAGCTCGTCGTGGACGTCGGTCTCCGGGCGCTCCTGCTTCGTGGAACGCAGGAAGACGCTCGTCCCGCGGCACAGGTCGTGGCCGACGAAGCTGGCCTCCACGAGAAGGGTGCTCGAGATCTGGCCGTCCTCCCGTTCCCACGCGTCGCTGCGCAGCCGGCCGTGGACGATGACGGCGTCGCCCTTCTTGACCGACTCGTTGATGTTGTCGGCGAGCGCGCGCCACGCGGAGACGGAGTACCAGGTCGTCGCACCGTCCATCCACACTCCCTTGCGCTTGATCCGGGGAGTCGAGGCCACCCGGAGATTGGCCACGCTCATGCCGTTGACCTCGCGGTGCGTGACCTCGCTGCCCACCCAGCCGTGGAAGGTGACGAACGTGTCGGCCATGTCGTTGCTCCTCTGCATCGGTTTGACTGTCGACGCAAGGCTGCCGCGGTCACGGGACTCGGGGGCTCTCAGCGCGTCGGCCTGTGGAACAGACGGCGAACGCCGAGGCTGTGGACGCCAACCGGCCGAGAAGGACGCGCGGGCCCACGCCGGACGGCGGTCAGCCCAGAGCTGTGGCCAGCCCGTCACGGGCCCGGCGGTAGGCCTGGAGCTCGGACTCGATCGGCTCGATCACCAGCTCCTCGGTCACCTCGCCGATCGCTTTGCGGAGCCGCCGGTCGGCCGACCGTGCCTTGCGGCGCGCGCCTACCGAGACGAGCAGCCGCGACAACAACGCCACGACCACGCCGGCGACCACTCCCCCGAGCAGCATCAGGGTCGGTACCGGCAGGCCGCGGTACTCCGGGGTCGCCGGTGAGGGCAGCTGGAGGTAGGCCATCACCGCGAGGCCGGCGAGCCAGAGACCGCCCGCAACGGCGACGAAGAACAGGAACCACTGCAGCACCCGGACGAGCTTCCACCACACCGGCGTGCGCGCGACGCCGAGATCGGTGTTGGCAACCGCACGGTCAAGTGCGTCGTTGAGGTCGTCGAGGCGGGACACCGAGGCGTGGCGCACGGCCGACGCCCAGGGGTGGGTGAGGTCGGCGGTGGCGTCGTCGGCCACGGCGCGCACGACGGTGTCCACCCGGGCTCGCTCGATCTGGGACGCCTCAGGCACCGACGACCTCGCCTCTCCGGTCAGCTCCTTGGCTCGGGGGCCGAGGTCGAGGTGCAGGCGCTTCAGCGGGTCCGGTCGAAGCCTGGCGAGCCACTTCGTGACCGGCCAACCCGTCGCTCTGCGCGCACGGATCCGGGTGGCCTTGTCGACCGCCCGGACAACCGTGGGCACACCGGCCGCGTCGGCGAAGGCGTCGACGAGCTCGACCTTGCGTGCCCGCGCGACGTCGGCCGGCTTCGCGTCGCCGTTGTGCTGGCGCAGCCGCTCGGCCGCGTCCTTGATGTCCGCGAGGAGCCGCTGGCGGGTGGCCCTCTTCGCCGCGACACGCGCCGCGATCTCCTTCTTCAGCTCGGAGATGCCGTCGCCGTGCCGGGCGGAGGTGGTGAACACCGGGATGCCCTCGAGCCCATCATCCTTCAGCAGCCGCTTCAGGTCGGCCACCATCGACTCCCGGCGCTCCTCGGGCACCTCGTCGATGTGGTTGAGGACGACCATCATGACGTCCTTGTGGGAGGCGAGCGGCCGCAGATAGCGGTCGTGGATCGCCGCGTCGGCGTACTTCTGCGGGTCGAGGACCCACACGAGCACGTCGGTCAGCTTCACCAGCCGATCCACCTCGACGTGGTGGGCGACCTCGGTGGAGTCGTGGTCGGGCAGGTCGAGCAGGACCAGGCCCTGGAGGTCCTTCTCGTCGCTCGCGGGGGTGTCCAGCATGCTGTTGCGGCTGACCTGGTGCCGCCCGGGCACCCCGAGCCAGTCGAGGAGGTCGGCGGCCCCCTCGGCACCCCACGTGCACGCCATCGTCCACGAGGTCGTGGGCCGCTTCACGCCGACCGCGGCGAGGTCGAGGTCGGTGAGCGCGTTGAACGTCGACGACTTCCCCGAGCCGGTCGCGCCGGCCAGAGCGACGACGGTGTGCTCGGCCGACAGCTTCAGGCGAGCGCCTGCCCGCTCCACCACACCGGCCGCGTCGTCGACGACCTCGTCGTCGAGTCGTCCACGTGCGGCCTCCACCGCCTGCTCCAGGCCGTCGACGCGGGCGGCGACGTCGGAGGAGCCTTTGCCGACGAGCCTCCTTGCGCCCTCCACCAGCGCGGTCATGCCCGCTCGCCCGGGACGTCGTCGGGGGCGATCTGTCGCAAGGAGCTCTCCTCGGCGGGGGTCGGGGAGTACTGGTTGGCGAACCGGAGGTCGTCGATGCGCCGCGTGACGCTGCGGATGTTCTCGGCCGCGTCGGGGTTGACGCCGAGCTCGTCAAGCACCTCGAGGTAGCGCCTGCGCTCGGTGTCGAGGAGCTCCTCGACCCGGTGGTTGAGGTCCTTTCGGGCGTTCTCCGCGAGCCGGCGTACGGCCTGGTCCCCGAAGACCGCCTCGAGGAGCTTCTGGCCCACCACCGCCGACCCCCCGGCGATGCCCGCCTCGGCACCCGTGATGCCGGCGGTGTGCGCGAAGACAACGATCATCAGGGCGACACCGAGGCCGTTGACACCGAAGGCGAGGACCCGTGCCGTCGAACGCTTGTCGGCGCCCTCGGTGCGCACCATCTGGAGCACCCCGTGCTGCCAGTCGCGCACGGTGCGCTCGGCGCGGGCGCGGAAGTCGCGGGAGGCGCGGCCGAGGTCGCGTCCGGAGTCCTCGAGCAGGTGGCGGCCGGCCTGGACCGAGCTCCAGGACTCCTCGGCGCTCTCGGCGGCGTTCTCGGCGTGCTCGAGCAGCAGTGTCTCGAGGCCAGACTCCACGGCGACCGCGACCTTCTCGACCTGTTGGGGGCGACCCTTGATGGCTCCCACGATGCGGTCACGCACCCAGCCGACCTTGGTCTCGAGAGACCGCAGCAGCTCTCCTGTGCCGACGAACTCCTGCCAGCGGGCCAGCACCTCCCCGCGCAGGAGGGTGCCGTCCGCGGATGCTTGGTCGACGCTTCTGACCGCCTCGTCGTAGGCACGGTCGACGTCGGATCGCAGCCGGGCGACCATGTCGGCCTGAGCGGCGGCGGAGTCGGCGACGTCGTGGGCGTGGTGGGAGAGTGTTCGGATAGCCCCTTCGAGCGTCTGCTTCACCACAGCGGCGCGGGCGTTGGAGTCGGCGGCCAGGCTGTGCAGCCAGCCGCGGATGTCCGAGACGGCGTCGGGCGCGAGGAGGCCTTCGTCGTCGACACGCCCCTCGGCCACCGTGAACAGGGGCGAGTCGCGCAGGCCCCGGGTCGTGAGCATGCGGGCGAGGTGTCCGCTGACCTCGGCCACCGCTTCTGGGGGTGTGCGGTCCAGGACGATCGCCACCGCGGTGCTGCGCTCGGCAGCAGCCTTGAGGTAGTCCCACGGCACCTGGTCGGCGTAGCGGGCGGCCGAGGTGACGAACAGCCACAGGTCCGCAGCAGCGAGCAGCTGGGCGGCGAGCGTTCGGTTGTGCTCCTCGACCGAGTCGATGTCCGGCGCGTCGAGGATCGCGAGGCCGGCAGGCACGGTCTCCGACGCCACGAGCTGGAGGGCGCCCGGGTCGCCGCTCGCGCGGCTGGTGCGCGCGAGGTCGGGAAGGATCCGCTCCTTGTCGAACCAGTCCGCGTCGGCCGGGTTGTGCACCAGCACCGGGGAGCGCGTGGTGGGCCGGAGCACGCCGGGCTCGGTCACCCGGGTGCCGACCAGCGAGTTCACCAAGGTCGACTTGCCGGCTCCCGTGGAGCCGCCCACGACCGTGAGCAGCGGGGCGTCGATCTGGATCAGCCGCGGCAGGACGTAGTCCTCGATCTGGTCGACCATCTCTCGCTGGTCCTTGCGGCGCTCCTCGACCCCGGGCAGGTCCAACGGCAGCTGCGCCGCCTGGAGGGCCTCGCGGAGACGCACCAGGGCGGTGATCATGTCCGTCGGCGTCGCGGGGATGCTCACCGTCCACCTTCCAGCCAGGGTTGGGTCACTGAAGTTGTACCAGGCATTGTCGGGAAGACCACGTACGGTCGCAGCATCGCGAGCCGGTCGACCATCGCCTGCCCTCGGGGTACGGCGTCGGCGGGTGCTGTCCCGCGCAGGTAGCGAACGTGCAGGAAGGCGAGCTCGATGGCCAGCTCCTGGTACTCCTGCATCGCCTTCAGGGCGGGCTCTCCCCCGACCCGGGCCGCGTGTGCACGAGCCGCGCGACGGCCGGGGATGCGCACCAGCCAGGGCACCTCGTGCGGTGGGATCAGGCCGCGCTGGGCGACGTCGGTGAGCGCCCGGGCCAGCATGAGCCCCTCGCGACGGCGGGCCCACACGGCGAAGGCGGCCATCATCAAGAACGCAGGGACCATGAGGAACAGGTAGGTCAGGAGGAAGAACCCGCCGCCCAGCACCGCGGCGCTGTTCCACAGGGCGTGGGCGAGCACGGCGACGACGTACCCCAGGATCGGCGCTGCCACGCGCCAGAACCTGCTGCGCGTCACCACGGCGTACCCGATGCCCACGCCGATCGCCGCGGTGAAGAATGGATGGGCGAAGGGGCTGAAGATGCCGCGCACGATGAAGGTGCCGGTGACCGCCCCGACACCACCGGGGCCGAGGCCCTCACCGCCCATGTACGCCGCGGCGAGGTAGAGGATGTTCTCGGTGAAGGCGAACCCGATGCCGACCATGCCGGCGTAGACGATCCCGTCGAGCACCCCGTCGAGGACCCGGCGTCGGGCGACCACGAGCAGGAGCACGAAGACGCCCTTCATGGCCTCCTCGGTGATCGGTGCGACCACGGCGGCGCTGAGCGACTCGGGTCGGCCGAACGCGAACTGGTCGAGCAGCTGCAGGACCAGCGCCGCCGCGGTGGCGACGAGCGCGCCCCAGCCCAGCGCGGTGATGATCAGGCTGCGGGGCTCGGGCTCGTAACGGTCGAGCCACAGGAAGACCGCCACGAGTGGGCCGACGGGCAGCGCGGCGAGCAGCGTGCCGATCACCAGGGCGTCGGGCGCTCCGGCGGCGAGGAGGACGACCGCCATGACTCCGGCGCCCGCCAGCATGGTGACGGCGACGACGACGGTGAACACCACGTTTCCGTGATGTCGCCTGGTCGCCCCACTCATGGTGGGAGCCTATCTGGCGGGTGGGGGGCGCTTCCGCGTCGCGGGGTGCACCGCGTGCGACGTACAGTGCTGCTGTGAGCGACGAGACCCGCACCGACAAGGACGTCGTGCCCGCGGACGCGGCAACCCCACCTGAGGGCACCGACAGCAAGCATCTCCGGACCGAGAGCCACGACCCGGCCGTCCCGGAGGCCTACGCCGCCTTCATGCGGCAGGGCTGGGGCGACCGGGAGCTCGACCTGCCGCCGCATCCGGTGGCCTCCTGGGCGCAGAAGCGGCGCACCCGGCTCGCGGAGGTGTTCCCCGGCGAGCGGCTGGTGATCCCTGCCGGCACGTTCAAGGTGCGCGCCAACGACACCGACTACCGGTTCCGCCCCGAGACCGCCCACACCTACCTGTGCGGCAACCAGACGACCGACGCGGTGCTCGTCGTCGAGGACGGCGAGTCGGTGCTCTACGCCCGTCCGCGCTCGTCGCGGCAGACCGACGAGTTCTTCCGGGACCGGCAGTACGGCGAGCTGTGGGCCGGCCGCCGGCCCTCCCTCAACGAGATGCAGTCCTCGCTGGGGCTGGAGTGCCGCCACATCGACGACCTCCCCGAGTCGCTCAGGACATCGGGCAAGACCCGGGTCCTGCGTGGGGTCGACCCGGGTGTCGACCGTGTGGTCGCCGAGGACGAGGCCCGTGACGAGGAGTTCGCGCGGGTGCTCGGCGAGATGCGCCTGGTCAAGGACGGCTGGGAGCTCGAGCAGCTCCAGGAGGCCTGCGACATCACCACGCTCGGCTTCGCAGACAGCGTGCGCGAGTGGGACAACGTGCTCAAGTACGGCGAGCGGTGGATCGAGGGGACGTTCTTCCGCCGCGCCCGTGCGATGGGCAACGACATCGGCTACGACTCCATCGTCGGTGGGGGCAAGCACGCCACGACGCTGCACTGGATCGACAACAGCGGCCCCCTCAACCCCGGTGAGCTGGTGCTGCTCGACATGGGCGTGGAGGCCTCCTCCCTCTACACCGCCGACGTGACCCGGACCCTGCCGATCGACGGAACGTTCACGCCGTTGCAGCGCGACCTGTACACGCTGGTGCTCACCGCTCAGAAGGCCGGCATCGACGCGGTCCGGCCCGGTGCGCCGTTCCTGGCCGCCCACAACGCGGCGATGAGCGTGATCGCCCACGGCCTCGAGGACATGGGGCTGCTTCCAGTTCCCGCCGAGGAGGCCCTCTCCCCCGACAGCAAGGTCTACGCCCGCTGGACGCTCCACGGCACCAGCCACATGCTCGGCATGGACGTGCACGACTGCGCCAAGGCGTCGACCGACATCTATCCGCGCGGCGACCTGGAGGCGGGGATGGTGCTGACCGTCGAGCCCGGGCTGTACTTCCAGGAGGACGACCTCCTCGTGCCCGAGGAGCTGCGCGGGATCGGCATCCGCATCGAGGACGACATCGTCGTCACCGAGGACGGGTCCCGGAACCTCTCCGACGCGCTCCCCCGGGAGATCGACGCGATCGAGGAGTGGATGGGCGCCCTGCGCGCCTGATCCGCCGTCGCACCTGTGAGCGTCCTCACCTTCGTCCTGCTCGCGGTCGGCTTCCTCGCCCTCATCGCCGGGGGCGAGGTGCTGGTCCGCGGCGCGAGTGGCCTTGCCCGCAGCCTCGGGCTGTCCCCGCTGGTGATCGGCCTGACCGTCGTCTCGTTCGCGACCTCGGCACCCGAGCTGGCCGTCACCCTCGACGCCAGCCTCTCGGGGCGCCCCGGCCTGGCCGTGGGCAACGTGGTGGGAAGCAACATCGTCAACGTCCTGCTGGTGCTGGGATTCTCGGCGCTGTTCCTGCCCCTCGCGGTGAGGTCGGCGGTGACCAAGCGCGACGTACCGGTCATGATCGCGCTGTCCGTCCTCCTGCTGGTGCTTGCCCTCGACGGCTCCATCTCTCAGCTCGACGGCGTCGTCCTGGTCCTGCTGCTCCTGGCCTACGTGGCCTACTCGGTGAGGGCGGGGCGCCGCCACTACAAGGAAGACCGGGCGGACGAGGAGTCCGGTGCCGACGAGGGGATGAAGCCTCCACACCGGCCGTGGGTGGACGCGGTCCTGGTGCTCGCCGGAGTCGCCCTCCTCGTCGTGGGCGCCCGCTCCCTGGTCACCTCCGCCACCGAGATCGCGACCGCCCTCGGCCTGAGCGAGCTCATCATCGGCCTGACGGTCGTCGCGATCGGCACCTCCCTGCCCGAGCTGGCGACCTCGGTGGTCGCCGCAGCACGAGGTGAGCGTGAGCTCGCCGTGGGCAACGTCGTCGGCAGCAACATCTTCAACATCGGTGCGGTCATGGGCATCGTCGCCACGGTGAGCCCCGGCGGGGTCCCCGTCGAGCCCAGCGCCGTGAACTTCGACCTTCCCGTGATGGTCGCCGTCGCCGTGGCGCTGCTGCCGATCGCCTTCACCGGCTACGGGATCGCCAGGTGGGAGGGTGGGCTGTTCGTCGCCTACTACGCCGCCTACACGTTGTTCCTGCTGCTCGACGCCACCACCCATGACGCGCTCCCGGAGTACAGCGCGCTCATGCTGTCCTTCGTCGTCCCCCTCACCGCGCTCACGCTCATGCTGCTCGCGGTGTACGAGCTCGGTGTGCGCAAGGGCCGCCGTCAGGAACGTCGTGCACAGACGCGGGCCGACCGCGGCACCTGACGGCAAGACCCCGTCCCGGGCCAGCCCGCCGAGACAGGGAAGGCCAACGCTGACAAAAGCACGCAAGGAGACCTGGCAGGGATGAGGGCAGGCACCGCCGCGACGACTGCCTAGGGTCAGGGGCGGCTCACGCCACTGTGACGAAGGCACGCCCATGGCCGCCTCCACCGCTCCGCTCCGCTACGGGGTCGACGACCGCCCGCCGCTGCGGACCGCCGGGCCGCTGGGTCTCGAGCACGTCATGGTGATGATGAAGCAACGTCACGATCCCGGTGATCCTGGCCAGCGCGATCAGCTCCTCCGCCGAGGACACCGCGTTCCTCGTGCAGATGGCGCTGCTCGTCGCCGGCATCGCCACCCTCATCCAGACCGTGGGCTGGGCCCGATCGGTGCGCGGCTGCCCATCGTGCAGGGCACGAGCTTCGGGTTCCTCGTGGTGTCGATCCCGCTCGCCCAGGGGTTCGGTCTCTCCGCGGTCTTCGGGGGCGCGCTCTTCGTCGGCGTCGTGCAGATTCTCTTCGGCTCGGTCTTCACCAAGATCCGCCATCTCTTCCCACCACTGGTCGCAGGCGTCGTCGTGATCGGCATCGGCCTCATCCCCACGGGCATCATGCGCTTCGCCGTCGCACGGGAGCTGAGGACCTCGGCTCACTGCGCAACCTGGGTGTCGCCACCTGCGTGCTCGTGGCCATCCTCCTGATCTACCGTTTCGCATCCTTCGGCATGATCATCTCGTCGACGTTGCCGATCTTGTCGGTCCTACACCCGCTCATCTGACGTCGGACCAAGCGCGTGATCCGCCACCCGGCCCCAGGTGACCCGTCGAACTTGACGTGCCTCCCGGCGCGGTCGGCCGGGGTGGGACCGGTGCCGGCTCAGCTCGAGCTTGTCGCCGGCGCCGTCGGAAACATGGTCGCGGGGTCCTCCCGGTCGTACTGCGCACGGCCCGGGATACGGCACAGTGCCTGTTGACACGCCGAGCGGGCGTCAACAGGAAAGTGACTTGGATGAGTCTGCTCGAGGCGGTTGCTGGCCTGCTCGTCGACCTGGTCGCGCCCGACCAGCGCCACCGACCCCGCCATGAGTCGAGAACGAGGAGACGAGGCGCATGACCCCCGCACCTGAACGGTCCGCGGCCCGTCAGCAGCTGCGCCGGGCGGTGCCGCGGCTCACCGGCACCGGCGTCGGCCTTGCTCTGATTGCCGGTTCCGACGGCGGCCCGACGATCGCGCTCGGCATCACCGTGTTCATGCTCAGCGTGGTGACCAACCCGGTGCGGTGGTGGCGACACGTCACCACCGGCGACACGGGATCACCCGACGCCGGCTACGTCGAGCCCGGGTCCTGCGTCGTCCGTCTGGAGTCTCCGGGGCGGCGGCCGATCGAGGTGGTCAAGGCACTCCGCGAGGTCACCTCCGCTGACCTGGCCACTGCGAAGGCCCGGGTCGACCGCGCCCCCACCCGTGTCGTCGGCGGGCTGAGCGCGGCGAGCGCCGACCGTGTCCGCAGCCGCCTCGAGGCCGCCGGCGCCAGCGCCAGTGTCGACGCAGACCCCGACGACGACTGCTGAGCCCGCCCACCGGACCCGACCGCACGCGTGCGGCATACTGGGCACCGGTCGGAGACCATCAGCCAGGTAGAACTAGACGAGTTCCGACCCCCCGCCCCCGTAGCTCAGCTGGATAGAGCGGCAGACTTCTAATCTGATGGCCGCAGGTTCGAATCCTGCCGGGGGCGCCAATCTGCGAGGAATGCCGGGTTTGGCTCGGTTCCGCGTGAACAGGGCCCGGTGCTACGTTGATTGATCGGCGTCCTGGGGGTGGAGATGCGGGTCCACATCCGTCTGCTCGGGGGGTTCGAGGTGTCCGTCGACGGCCGGCCGGTCCCGGACCAGCACTGGCGGCGGCGGGCCGCGGCCGGCCTCGTCAAGCTGCTCGCTCTCCAGCCCGAGCGGCGGCTGCGGCGCGAGCAGGTGATCGACGCCCTGTGGCCGGACCTGCTCCTCGATGAGGCAGGTCCGCGCCTGCATGTTGCGGCCCACCACGCCAGGTCCGCCCTGGGCTCCCGCGACAGCGTCGTTCTCGCCGGAGGGACGGTGATGCTCCTCCCGGACGCGCAGGTGAGCGTCGACGTACTCGAGTTCGACCACGCCGCCCAGGCCGCACGGACGACCGGTGACCCCGGGGAGGCCGCACGGGCGGCGGACCTCTACACGGGCAGGCTGCTGCCCGACGACCTGTACGAGCCTTGGGCCGAGGAGCCTCGGGAGCGTCTGGAGATCCGGCACCTCGAGCTGCTGCGAGCGGCCGGACGCTACGAGGAGCTGGTCGAGGCCGATCCACTCGACGAGGAGGCGCAGCTCGTCCTGGTCCGGGACCAGCTGAGTCGCGGGGAACGCCGAACGGCTCTGCGCTCACTGGACCGGATGACGGAGCTGTTCCGCCGCGAGCTCGGGGTCGAGCCGAGCCCGGTCACGCTGGCGTTGCGCAGACAGGTCGAGGCGCTGCCGGTCGAGCCCACCATCCCCGGGCAGAGGGCCACACCGCGCTCAGGACAGACGGAGCGCAGACGCCTGCCGGCCCCCAGGACGAGTCTGATCGGCCGCGACACCGACCTCGACACGGTCGCGTCCCTGTTGGCCAGTCATCGGGTGGTCACGATCACCGGTCCCGGTGGGGCGGGGAAGTCCACGCTCGCCGTCGCGGCCGCACGACGTGTCCAGTCCGACGGGACGGGTGAGGACACCGAGGTCGTGCTCACCGAGCTCGCCCCGGTGAGCGACGACGCCGCGGTGACCCGTGCCGTCGCCGAGGCGGCGGGCGTGCAGGGCGAGGGCGCAGTGCAGACGGCGACCCTGGCTGCCACCCTGGGCCCGCGCGACATGCTGCTGGTGCTGGACAACTGCGAGCACCTGCTCGACGCCAGCGCCGACCTGGTGGACGCCCTGCTCGACGCGGGGCCGAAGGCGCGAGTGCTGGTGACCAGCCGCGAGCCCTTGGACATCGACGGTGAGGCGGTGCACCGCATCGGCTCCTTGGGTGCGGAGTCGGCGCAGCTCTTCGTGGAGCGGGCCGTCGCCGCCGCGGGACCGGATTCCGCGACCGTGGACGACCCCCGCGTGGTCGAGCTGTGCGAACGGCTCGACGGCCTGCCTCTGGCGATCGAGCTGGCCGCTGCGCAGCTGCGACACCTCAGCCTTCCAGCGCTCGTGGACCGGCTCGACGACCGGCTGACGCTACTCGTCGGCAGGCGTCCGAAGGCCGGAGAGCGGCACTCCGCCCTCAGCGCGACTATCGAGTGGAGCCACCGTCTGCTGTCCGAGGACGCCCGTGACCTGTTCGACCGGCTCGGGGTCTTCCCCGCGAGCTTCGACCTCGACGCCGCCCAGGCCGTCGCCGGGAGCGCCGACGCCGGAGCCGTGACCAACCTGATCGGCGACCTCGTCGCGAAAAGTCTGGTCGCCCACGACCCGGCGCGCCAGCGCTATCGCATGCTGGAGACCATCCGCCTGTTCGCTGCGCGCCGTCTCGACGAGCGGGGTCTGCGAGCGGAGGTCACCGAGCTGCTCCGCCACCACGTGGTCTCCCGGGCGAGGTCGCTGCCGCGGGTCCGGACCTGGCTCTCGGCGGCGACGGCCGCGCGCAGCCGCGACGACCTCGACAACGTCCGCCTCGCGTTCGACGCCAGCCTCCGACAGGGCGACCCGAGCGCGGCCGTGGACGTCGCCCTGGGCATCAGCACGTTGTGGCGCAACGCCGTGTCGTACGCCGAGGGGCGGCGCTGGGTCGACGCGCTCCGCACGTCGGACCTGTCGACGCACGACCGGGTGTGGACGTTGGTCCTGGTGGCCGACCTCGGTCTCGGGTCGGGCAACCCGTTCCTGATCAGGGAGGCGACCGCAGAGGCCGGCGAGCTGCTCGAGCAGGTCAACGACCCGGGCGCCGAGGTCATCCTCACCGTCTACCGGGCCATCGGTCGACTGGTCCCCCCGGAGACGGCCGCCCGTGCTTTGGAGGAGGCGAGCAACCGCGCGCACGCGCTCGGCGAGCCGGGGCTGGAGCGGCTTGCGCGCGGCTTCCGTGCTGTGGCGCTGAGGATGACCGGCCTATCCGACGGGCTGGAGGAGGAGTTACGAGGTCTCACCGAGGCGGGTTCCGGCAGCGAGTACGACCGCTACATCTGCCTCTGGGTGGCCAGCCTCCTGGCCCTGGTCGACCGTGACGGCCCGCGCCTCCGACGCCTGATGGACGCCCAGCTCGGGGACCTGATGGAGAACGGTCTCCAGGAGAACTGGTTGACGATGTACTGGGAGGCGCTGGTGCTCATCGGCGACGGTCGGGACTACCTGCCGAAGCTGCGTCGCTCACGGCAGCGGGCCGAGCAGGAGGGCAGGAGCGCCGACGCCGACTGCGTCCTCGCCCTCGCCTACGACGCCGCCTGCCACGACGAGTGGGAGCGGGCCGCGGAGCTCGTGGGCGCTGCGGACGCGGCACTGCGTCACGACACGGCCAGCTTCATCCACCATGCGCTCCTGCGCGAGCAGCTGGTGCGACCCAGGCTGGAGCCGGAGGTGTTCCGCGGCGCGACAGAACGCGGCCGGGCCACGGACCTCGACAAGCTCCTGGACGAGCTCGGCCTCTGAAAGTCCAGCAGGCCCGCGCCGACCCGCCCGAACGGCTCAGTCTCGCGCGGTCAGGGTCAGCGCGACGTTCTGGGCGGAGTCGTCGAACGGGTTCAGCACGAGGTGGATCCGGCCCTCCTCCACGTCCCGTGCGAGCCGCTCCGTGTCGGCGTCGCTGTGGGCGGTCACGGCAAGCTTGCCCTGGTAGCCCCAACGCCGCAGCGACCCGGCCAGCACCCGGCTGATGTCGACGTGCGGGATGGTGCTCAGCACCCATCTGGTGGGCTCGAGCGGGAGGCTCCCGGGGAACTCGTGGTCGTCGGCATCGCCGTAGATCACGCGCACCCGGTCCTCGGTCTCCGGCTCCGGGCGGGCCTGCGGGTCCCAGTCGACGACCAGCACCTGGTGCCCTGCCTCCGCGAGCCGGCGGACGACCTGACGGCCGAAGCGGCCGAAGCCGTAGACGATCACGTCCACGGGCTCTTGGGCCTGCTCGGCCTCCTGCATCGGGTTCTTGCGCTCGAAGATCCTCAGCGCGGGCGCGAGTCGCTCGTAGAGCTGGTGGGAGTAGATGATCATGTAGGTGGAAGCGCCGATCGTCACCACGCCGACCAGCGTGACCAGGCCGACGGCATCGCCTCCGACGTGGCCCAGGGTGTAGCCGAGGGCTATGAGGATGAGTGAGAACTCGCTGATCTGGGCGACGGCGAGTCCGGAGAGGAAGGAGACCCTCTTCGGGTACCGCATGACGCCCATGATCACGAGCACGATGAGCGGGTTGCCGACCAGGACGAACAGCGAGAGCACGATCGCCGCCGGCACCTGGGCGCCCACCTCACTGAAGTCGAGCTGCGAGCCGAGCTCGATGAAGAAGAACAGCAGCAGGAAGTCGCGCAGGCCGGTCAGCGACGAGGCAATGGCCTCCCGGTACGGCGTCGAGGCGAGCGCGAAGCCGGCCAGGAACGCCCCCACCTCGGTCGAGAAGCCCAGCACGTCGCCCAGTGTGGCCACCGAGACCGCCCACGCGACGGCGAAGACGACGAGCAGCTCGGTCGAGGTCGCCACCAGCGCGAGCAGTCGTGGCAGGACCCAGCGCATCATCACCGCGAGCAGGAGCCCCAGGCCCGCGCCCTGAACCAGTACGAGGGCGATCTCCACGCCCAGAGGCCGACCGCCCGTGCCCGTGGTGGACGCCAGCACGATCATGACCAGCACCACGACGATGTCCTGGACGATGAGGAAGCCGAGGGCGATCCGGCCGTGGAGCTCCTCGAGCTCCCGTTTGTCGCTGAGCAGCTTGACGATGATGATCGTCGAGGAGAACGTGAGGGCGATCGCGACGTACGCCGCCGTGACCACGCTCATGCCGAGCAGCAGCGCGAGCACGAACCCGACCACGGAGGTGAAGACCACCTGTCCGAGGCCGGTCAGCACCGCGACCCGACCGGTCGTCCGGACCAGGTGCAGGTCGAGCTTGAGGCCCACCAGGAAGAGCAGGATCGCGATGCCGATCTCGGCGAAGAGCTCGAGGGGCTCGGCGTCCTGGACCCAGCCGAGGACGGAGGGGCCCACGAGGATGCCCACGACGATGTAGGCGACGATCAGCGGCTGCTTGGCGCGGTTGGCAAGGAGGCCGATGACTGCGGCGACCGCCAGCACGGCCGCGGTCATCGCGAAGGTGTCCGCCATCAGCTCAACCGATGAGGTGCCGGACGAGGTCGCTCATCGCCCCCGGCCGTCCTACGATGACGAGCCGGTCCCCCGGACGGCAGGGCCGGTCCGGGTCCTGCTCGACGAGATCGGGAGTGTCGTCGCGGATGACCGCGATCACCATCGCGTCATCGGGAGAGGGTACGTCGATCTCCTCGAGGCGCTTGCCGACTGCCGGAGAGCCGGCGCCGATGGTGAGGGTGCGCAGGTTCGCCGCGTCGACGGGCTGATGGTCAGGTGACTGCTCGACGGTGAAGCGGACCCCACTGAGCAGCGCGGCGAGCGTGGTCGCCTCGACGTCCCGGAGGGTCAACGACAGCACGGAGTCGTCCTGGCCGGCGGGGGTGACACTGAGGTCCCGGAGAGCCGCCGCGGGGTCGGTGGCGATGGTCAGGAGCGTGCCTTCGGCCAGGGTGAGCGAGAACAGGCGCCGGTTGCCCGGCATGGGGTGCTCCCGCACATGGACCTCGGCGTGCGGGACGGCGTCGTCGCTCATCGGGTCCTCTCGGCCGGACGGTCTGGGGAGTCAGGCCCGATGCTACCGGCGCGGTTCGGGTCGGACCGCCAGGTTGCACTGACCGTGCCGGGACACGGTGGGGAGGCGCGGGTGAAACAGACGACCCGGCGGTAACATCAGCGGCGTGAGCCCTGCACGGGGAGGGACGTCGAGCGACTTCCAGTTCGCCTACGACGGGTTCGTGCCCGCCCAGGAGGGGCTGCGGGAGGCGCTCACGTCGACCGGTAACGGCTACTTCTGCACGCGGGGCTGCGCCGAGTGGGAGGACGCGGACGACACGCACTACCCGGGCACGTACGCGCACGGGGTCTACAACAGGCGGACGACCGTCATGGGCATCCATCCGCTGCCCAACGAGGACCTCGTCAACCTCCCGAACTGGCTCTTGCTGAAGCTCCGCATCGAAGGAGACGAGCCGTTCCGCCTCGCCGACGTCGAGCTCCTCGCCTACCGGCATGCCTACGACTTCCGCAACGCGCTGGTGACCCGCGAGCTGACCTTCCGCGACGGGGTCGGCCGGGAGACCAGCCTCCGCAGCCGTCGCTTCGTGAGCATGCACCGCATGCACCAGGCGGCGATCGCCTGGGACCTCACGCCGCAGAACTGGTCCGGCAGGGTCGACGTGGTCTCGGCGCTCGACGGTCGTGTGGTCAACAAGGGAGTCGCCCGCTACCGCCACCTGGAGGGCCGCCACCTCGACCCACAGGGCCCCCGGATCGAGGGCGGCGACGTGATCGCGCTCAAGGCGCGCACCCGTCAGTCGCGCATCGAGATCGCCGAAGCTGCACGGACGCGCGCCTTCCGCGGCGGCGAGGAGCTCGACGTCGCGCGCACCACCTACCAGACGGAGGACTACGTCCAGCAGGTGCTGTCGCTCGAGCTGAATGAGGGGACCACCGTACGGGTGGAGAAGAACGTCGCGCTCTACACCTCACGCGACCGCGGCATCAGCGAGCCGCTCGAGGCGGCGGTCAAGAGCGCGGCTCGGTATCCCACCTTCGACGAGGCGCTTCACGGCCAGGCGGGCGCCTGGGACGAGCTCTGGGAGGTTTGCGACGTCGAGCTCCCGCGCGAGAAGCGCGTCCAGTTCCTGCTGCGCTTCCACACCTCACACCTGCTCCAGGTGTGCTCGCGGCAGACCGCCCACCACGACGCCGGCGTCCCCGCCCGAGGCCTCAACGGCGAGGCGTATCGCGGGCACGTCTTCTGGGACGAGCTCTTCGTCTACCCCTTCCTCAACTGCCGGCTGCCGGCCATCACGCGTGGACTGCTCCTGTACCGCTACCGGCGGATCGCCGAGGCTCGGGAGGCGGCGCGCCTGTGCGGCTACCGCGGGGCGATGTACCCGTGGCAGAGCGGGAGCGACGGACAGGAGGAGACTCAGACCATCCATCTCAACCCGCTGACGGGCAAGTGGGAGCCGGACCTCAGCCACAACCAGCGCCACGTCGGCGCGGCGATCTTCTACACCGTCTGGCACTACCACCTCGCGACAAACGAGTTCGACTTCCTCCGCGACTGCGGCGCCGAGATGATGCTGGAGATCGCGCGCTTCTGGGCCTCCATCGCGCACTACAACCCCGAGCGCGACCGCTGGGAGATCCACGGCGTGATGGGTCCGGACGAGTTCCACGAGAAGTACCCCGGCGCCCCCGACGGAGGCCTGCGCAACAACGCCTACACCAACGTCATGGCGGCCTGGGTGGCCGAGACGGCACAGCGGGTCCTCGAGCTCCTGCCGGCGAGCCGCCGTGAGGCCTTGCGGACCCGCATCGGCCTGACCGACGACGAGATCCACACGTGGCAGCAGATGAGCCGGCGGATGTTCGTCCCGTTCCACGCGGACGGGGTCATCAGCCAGTTCGAGGGCTACGAGGACCTCGAGGAGCTCGACTGGGACGGGCTGCGGACCCGCTACCGCAACATCCAGCGCCTCGACCGGATCCTGCGGGCCGAGGGTGACGACCCCAACCGCTACAAGGCGGCCAAGCAGGCAGACACGGTCATGCTCTTCTACCTGTTCCCCGACGCCGAGCTGATCCGGCTCTTCGCCCAGCTCGGGTACGACCTCTCGCCCGAGCTCATTCGTCAGACGGTCGAGTACTACGACCGCCGCACGTCCCACGGCTCGACGCTGAGCCTCATCGTCCACGCCGGCGTCCTGGCGGGCATCGACGCCAAGAGCTCGTGGGAGCGGTTCCTCGTCGCGCTGCACAGCGACGTCGGCGACATGCAGGGCGGCACGACCCCGGAGGGCATCCACACGGGTGTGATGGCTGGGACGCTCGACGTCGTCCAGCGGATCTACCTCGGCACGGAAGTCCGCGAGGGCATCGTCTTCTTCGAGCCCAGACTGCGCGAGCGACTCGACGGCCTCTCGCTCCTGATGCAGTTCCGCGGCACCCCGATCAGAGTGAGGATCGAAGGAGCGGAGCTCACCGTCGAGGCCCTGACCCACGGGTTCAACCAGCCCGTCAGGATCGGCGTCGGGCACGACGTCCGCGAGCTCACCGAGGGTGAGCGGTGCACGTTCACCCTCGGGCCACAGGTCGGACACGCGTAGCCTGTGGCCCATGCGGGCCGGATTCCGAGGGGCCATCTTCGACGTGGACGGCGTACTCGTCGACTCCCCCCACGAGCGTGCCTGGCGCGACACGCTGCAGGAGCTGATGGAGACGCGCTGGAGCGACATCCCCTCGAGCTCCGCGTACGCCCCGGAGCGGTTCACGTCGCGCGTCTACCAGGACGAAGTGTCGGGCAGGCCGCGCCTGGACGGGGCTCGGGCTGTGCTCGAACACTTCGACGTGCCTGACGCCGGCACGAGGGCCGCCGTCTACGCCGAGCGTAAGCAGGAGCGGGTCGTCGAGCTCATCCAGGCCGGCGAGTTCACTCCCTTCCAGGACGCGCTGCGGTTCGTGCTGGCCGTGTCCGGCCGCGGGCTGCGGCTCGCAGCGGCGTCGTCGTCCAAGAACGCCGGGCTGATGCTGAAGCAGATCCGTGTCGACCCCCTCGACCGTGGGCTGCGCGACCTCTTCACGGCAGACCTCTCGGGACGGGACTTCGCACGTGGCAAGCCGGACCCGGAGATCTTCCTGGCCGCCGCCGAGGCGCTGGGCATCGCACCCCAGGAGTGCTTCGTGGTCGAGGACGCCGTCGCCGGCGTCGAGGCCGCCAGGGCGGGCGGCATGGCCGCGCTCGGCGTCGCGCGGGGAGACGACGCCGAGCTGTTGAGGGCGGCGGGAGCGGACCTCGTCGTCACGACGCTCGACGACGTCGACCTGGATCGCCTCGCCGAGGGCCGCCTGGCGGCCCGGTCGGGCCCGCCGCGGTAGCACGCGACGTCAGCGGGCCTCCCGGAGCCACCCCTTCCGGCCCGGTCAGCCCAGGTTGCGCCGACCGTGTCGGGTCACGGTGAGGAGGCCACCGAGGAGGTGCTGCCGGTACGTCGGGTCGAGGTACATGCCCACCTCGTGGCCGAGGGCGGTGTACCACGACAGGCCGTCGCCGACGCGGTGCTGCCAGCTCATCGGGTGGTCCCCCATCACGCCCGACACCGGCTCGTTGCCGTCGGGGAAGCTCTCCGACGGCAGGTGGCTGGTGTTCGGGTCCTGCAGGTAGGTGGACTCGTCGATGCTCAGCAGCACGTTCGCCCGGCTCCGGGGGTTGGCGGTGAACGAGTAGAACTCCTCGAACGGGACCTGCCACCGCTCGGGCAGGTGCCGGGTGGAGATGTGCCGCGGCGCCTCGCGCACGATCACGCCGGGCTGTTGGACCGGGTGTGCGAGGAAGCGGCCGCCGGCGAGGAGTCGTGTGTAGAAGGGCCAGTCGTACTCCGTGTCGGCGGCGGAGTGGACGCCCGCCCATCCCCCGCCGGCGAGGACGAACCTCCTCAGCGCCTTGCGGCCGCGCGGGGTCATGACGTTCGCCGTCGTGTTGAGGAAGACCACGGCGGTGAACCGGCGCAGGTTCCGGTCGGTGAACACACCGGGGTCCTCGGTCGCCTTGACCGCGAAGCCGTGCTCGGCCCCGAGCTGCTCGACGGTGGCCACTCCGAGAGGGATCGACGCGTGGCGGAAGCCGGCGGTGTGGGAGTACACCAGCACCCGGTGGGTACGCCGACCGGCCGCCGCCGCTCCTGAGGGCCCGAGCACCGGGGCGGCCGCGGCCCCGAACCCGAGCGCCCCCGCGCCGCGGATCAGCGCCCTGCGCGACGGCTTGGTGACGTGGTCCTGGTCATCGCACATGGTCATACCTCGTTTCTGGAGCCGCGGGCGATGCCTCGGGCCACCCGCAGGGCGTTGGCCATGATCGTCAGCGTCGGGTTGAAGCCGGGGAAGGTCGGGAAGGTGGAGCCGTCGGCGACGTACACGTTGTCGACGTCGTGGAGCCGGCCCGACGGCGCGCAGACCGAGGTCCGCGGGTCGGTGCCCATGCGTGCGGTCCCGGCGAGGTGCGCGGTGTAGGTGATGCCGTCGTTGAGCAGCGGCATCGGCAGGGTGACGGCACCGACGGCGCCCGGTGCGAGCTCGTGGATGGCCTGCATGCGCGCACCAAGGTAGACGGCGGCGGCCTTCTCGTGCTGGTGCGGGCTGTAGGTGATCCGCGCCGTCGGGAATCCGAGGAAGTCGCGCACCTTCGGGTCGAGATCCACGCGGTTGTCGGCCTGCGGAAGGTCCTGGTGGATCAGCTGGGACCCCGCGGTGCGAGCGGTGAGGACACCGGCCTTCATCAGCTGCTTCAGCGGGTGGCCGTACCCGGCGTACCCCGCGAGCATCGTCGCGGCACCGACCGGCGGGACCGCCGAACCCACCTGGACGATGCCGCCGGTGACGTAGGGGACGCCGAGGGCCTTGACCTCTGGGCCCGTGAACGGGCCGACCAGGTCGTCGATCTGGAGGGTCGTGCTCTGGGCGCGCAGCGGCTTGATGTCGTCGGAGTAGAGAGCCGCCGCGAGGGTGAAGTTATGGAACATCATGTTGCGCCCCACCTGGTCGGAGCGGTTCCCGAGACCGCGCGGGTGCGCACCGTTGGCCGAGAGCAGCAGGAGCCGGGCCGTGTTGACCGGGCTGCCTGCGAGGACCACGGTGGTGGCGGGCAGGCGGTGGCGACGGCCGCGTACGTCGGTCCAGTGCACGGCCCGGACCCGCCTGCCGTTGCGGGTGGTCTCGATGCGGTGGACGTAGGCCCGGTCGATGACCCGGACCCGCCCCGTGCCCATCGCCGGGTTCAGCCAGGACACGAGCGCGTCGCCCCGGGCGTTGATGGTGCACCCGAAGCCGGAGCACAGGCCGCAGGAGTTGCAGGCCGGCCTGCCGTCGAAGGTGCGGGAGTTGACCGCGGCCGGGTAGGGGTAGGCCTCGTAGCCGAGCCGGCTCGCCCCTTCGGCGACGAGGCGGGCGGCGTGGCCGGTGGGGTTCGGCGGCATCACGAACTGCCGTCGGCGCGGGGACTGCTCGAGCGTCCGACTCGGCATCGTCTGTCGGTCGCCCTGGACCCCGAGCCGGTACTCCACGACGTCGTAGTAGGGCGCGAGGTCGTCGTAGCCGATCGGCCAGTCGACGACCTGCGCCCCCTCGACCGGGCCGAGGTCGGAGAGCAGGGTGAAGTCCTGCTTCCAGAATCGAGGGGTCTTGGCGTTGTAGTGCAGCGAGGTCCCTCCGACCGCCGCACCGAGCTGTCCCAGCGCTCCCTGCGCCGAGCGCGCCACTCCCTGGGCGGCCTCGGCCCGGGTCCGGGTGGTGTAGGGCTCGAGCAGAGGGTCGGGGAAGCCGAACTGCCGGGTTCCCTTGATCTCGTCGCTGCCGTAGCGCGTCCCCAGCTCTGCGCTGGTCACCTTGCCCAGGCCAGGGCGCAGGTTACGGCCGCGCTCGAGCACGGTGACGTCCCACCCCTGACGGGCGAGCTCCCACGCCGCGACGCTGCCGGCTGCACCGGACCCGACGACGACGGCCTCTCTGCTCACCGCCCCTCCCCCATGACCCCGGCGCGGGCGGAACGCACCAGCGCGTCGGACATCGACCGCATCCGTCGTAGCTGCTCGGCGACCTCGGGGGCCGGCTCGGCGAGACGTCCCACCTCCTCGCGCAGGCCCTCGAACCGGCCCCCCGAGCTCGCGAGCAGGCCGTGCAGCAGCTCCGGCGAGCCCATCGCCGCGACGGGGCCGACGCCGACGAGGTCGGTGACGACGTCCAGGGGTCCGGAGCTCTCGGGGTTCTCGACCTCCTCGCGCGTGTAGCCGCGGGGTTGTGTGTCCCCCTCGAAGTCGATGGTCTCCCACCCGATCAGATCCCGGTTGCCGCCGTACTCGGGGGCGCCGTAGAGGAACTCGATGGTGTGCGGGACGGCGAGGTCGACCATCGCCGCGACCCGCGGGTCGTCGCTGCCTCGCAGGACGAGGTCACGCGCTGGTCCGGGGAGGTTCGCGAACCCGCCCGGCACGGACTCATCGAGCGCCGCGAGCCCCTCGCGGTAGGTGCGCTGGTAGCCCTTCACCCGGCTGTTGCGCTCCAGCGACTTGCGTCCACGGGAGCCCTCGATCCGCAGCCGCCAGGCCTTCCGCTCGTAGCGGTCGAGCCGGAGGAAGTCCTCGAAGTGGTTGGTCCGCGACCCTCCACGGTCCGAGAAGGGTCCGCCGGCGTAGATCCGCGGCGGCGAGACGGTGAAGGCACCGAGGAGCGCGTCGATCGCTTCGTGGCAGCCTGCGGCGGTGGCTCCCGCGACGGTGTCCTCGGGCACGCCCGGCACCACCCGGTCGACGACCGCCTCGAGGGTGCGCATCTCGGCGGGGCTGAGGAAGCGGGCACGGTCGGCGCCGAGGGGCACAGCGACGGCCGACGGGCCGGAGGGGCTCGCGCCGGTGAACAGCGCCACCCCGGCCACCGCCGCCCCGCTGAGCGCGGCGCGCCGCGAGAGCTGGAGATCCTGGATCACGAGAGGTGTAACGCGTTCTC
>DATHVS010000156.1:0-14431 GCA_035461195.1 Nocardioidaceae bacterium | reverse complement strand
CGGCGGCGGCGACGAGCTGCAGGGCATCAAGCGCGGGATCATGGAACTCGCGGACATCATCGTCGTCAACAAGGCCGACGGCGACCTGCTGCCCGCCGCCCGGCGGGCGGCCGTCGACCACCGGCACGCCGTGCAACTGCTGCGGCCTCGGTACCCGGGCTGGACCGTTCCGGTGCTGCTGGCCTCGGCGCTGGAGGGCACAGGCATTCACGAGGTGTGGCAGGCCGTCGAGCGTTTCGAGCGGCACCTGCGGTCGACGAAGCTGCTCGATCGGCTGCGGTCCGAGCAGTCGGTGGCGTGGATGTGGTCCGAGTTGCGCGAGCGGTTGCTCGACGTGTTTCGCCACGGCGAGCGGGTAGCCGAACGGCTGGCCGACATCGAGTCGGCGGTGCGGGCCGGCCGCCTGTCCCCGACGACCGCGGCCCACGAGCTGCTGGCCGCCCACGGCCTGCCCGGCGACGAGGTGTGACGCCGGGGCGCTGAGAGCGCGCCCACGGCGGCCGCGAGCGCCCTCGCGCGGCCGCCCGGGCCTGCCGGGTCAGGCCTGGCGGTGCGCGGCGTCCGCGGTCAAGAGCCGCGCCGCAGCGCCGTGCGCCGAGCGGGTTCGTGCGGCCGCAGGGTGCGCTGCTCGGCGGTGAGATCGGGTGCCGCACCGTCGGGGCCGCCGCCGGGCGTGTAGTAGTGCGACGGCGGTACGCCGAGCTCGAGCTCGATGCGCCGCACCCGCTCGAGCGTGCGCTGCGACACGGTCCGGTGCGATGCGATGAGGTCGGCGAGCACACCGAGCGCGAAGACCTGGATGGCGGCCATCGCCAAGACCCCGCCGAGGACCACCGACTGGAGGTGGCCGTCGCGCCGGCCCTCGACCAGCCAGTCCCACAGGAAGGGGCTCCACGCCCCCAGCGCACCCAGGCCGAGCAGGACTGCCAGGAACGTGAAGACCCGCAGCGGCTCGTAGCCGGTGTAGATCCGGAAGAGGGCGACAATGCTGCGGCCGACGTACCGCCACATCGAGCTGAAGAGGCGCGACTCGCGCGTCTTTGGGTTGGTGCCGATCGGAACGTGGTCGACCGCCACGAAGCTCTTGCCGGCCTGGATCAGCGACTCGAGCGTGTAGGTGAACTTGGACACCACCGTGAGGCCGAGCGCCGCCTCGCGGTTGTAGGCGCGAAAGCCCGAGGTCGCGTCCGGGATCGCGGTGTCGGAGGCCTGGCGGACGGCCCAGCTACCGAACCGCTGCAGGCGCTTCTTGATGCGGGAGAACTCGTCGATCGCCATGACGTTGCGGTCGCCGACGACCATGTCGGCCCTGCCCTCGACGATCGGCGCCACCAGCGCCGGGATGTCGGACGCGGCGTACTGGTTGTCAGCGTCGGTGTTGACGATGACGTCGGCGCCCAGTTTGAGCGCAGCGTCGAGGCCCGCCTGGAACGCAGACGCCAGGCCCTTGTTGTTGGTCAGCTGCACGATGTGGTCGACGCCGTGGCGGCGCGCCACCTCGACCGTGCCGTCCGTCGACCCGTCGTCGATGACGAGCACCTCGACCACGCCGAAGCCCGGCACGTTCTTGGGGAGGTCGGCGAGCGTGGCGGGGAGCTGCGCCTCCTCGTTGAGACAGGGGATCTGGATTATGAGCTTCATGTCGCAGGGCGAAACGGACCCGTGGTGGAGCGGACGCGGTCGCGCTCGACATCGATCGACTGGTGCATCATGCGATGCCCTTGAGCTTTCCCTCGAGCAGCGCCACATCCGCGTCGACCATCAGGTGCACCAGGCTCTCGAAGCTGGTGCTCGGCTGCCAGCCGAGCACCTTGCGGGCGCGGGACGCGTCGCCCACCAGCAGGTCGACCTCCGCGGGCCGGAAGTACTTCTCGTCGACGACGACGTACTTCTCCCAGTCGAGGCCCACGTGGTCGAAGGCGAGCTGGCAGAACTCGCGCACCGAGTGGGTCTCGCCAGTGGCGACCACATAGTCCTGCGGCGTGTCCTCCTGGAGCATCAGCCACATGGCCTCGACGTAGTCGCCGGCGTAGCCCCAGTCGCGCTTGGCGTCGAGGTTGCCGAGGCGGAGCTCGTCGGCCAGACCCAGCCTGATCTTGGCCACGGCGTTGGAGATCTTGCGGGTGACGAACTCGAGACCACGCCGCGGGCCCTCGTGGTTGAAGAGGATGCCGCTGGTGGCGTGGAGATCGTAAGACTCGCGGTAGTTGATGGTGATCCAGTGGCCGTAGACCTTGGCCACGCCGTAGGGCGACCGCGGGTAGAAGGGCGTGGTCTCGCGCTGGGGCGTCTCGACGACCTTGCCGAACATCTCGCTCGACGACGCCTGGTAGAAGCGGATCTCCGGGTCGATGATGCGGATGGCGTCGAGCATGCGGGTCACGCCGATGGCCGTGAACTCGCCGGTGAGCACCGGCTGCTGCCACGACGTGGGCACGAACGACTGGGCCGCCAGGTTGTAGACCTCCTGCGGCCGGTACTCCTGCAGGATCGACAAGATCGACACCTGATCGAGGAGATCGCCGTGCACGAAGGTGATGCGGTCCTGGAAGTGCCCGATGCGCTCCCAGTTCACCGTACTGGTCCGTCGCACCATGCCCAGCACCTCGTAGCCGTTGTCGAGCAGCAGCTCAGCCAGGTGGGAACCGTCCTGCCCGGTGATGCCGGTCACGAGCGCTCTCTTTGTCACGATCGGTCTCCTCCGCAAGATCTACCAGGTTGTCAGGAGCCAAAGCGGGCCCGCCAGTCTGCCAGGACGTCGTCCAGGGTCTGGTCGAGCGGGATCTTCGGCTCCCACCCCGTCACCGCCCGCAGGGCAGTGTTGTCGCCCACGAGGACGGGGATGTCGACCGGTCGCTGCAACGCCGGGTCGGCGACCAGCCGCATCGGCCGGGCCGCCATGCCCAGCAGCGCCTCGGCAATGTGCTGCACCGAGACGGCCTCGCCCCGACACACGTTGTAGACGGCGCCCGGCTCGCCGCCGACGATCAGCAGGCGGTACGCACGCACGACGTCGCGCACGTCTGTGATATCGCGCAGGGGCGTCATGCTGCCGATGGGCACCTCGTCGCCCGCGTCGCGCTCGTTGCGGGCGATGCGAGCGGCCACCGCCGGCGCCACGAAACGGTCGCTCTGCCCCGGCCCAAGATGGTTGAACGCCCGCACCCGGATGACGGGGAGGCGGTGGCCCAGCCACGCCTGCTGGGCAAGAGCGTCCGCGGCCACCTTGGACGCCGCGTACGGCGACACCGGCCGCAGAGGCTGGTCCTCGTCGAGGGGGAGCTCGTCCTCGGTGACCCGGCCGTACACGTCGGCGCTGGTGACGGCGAGCACCCGGTCGGCACCCGCGTCACGGCTGGCCTCGAGCACGTTGAGGGTGCCGAGTGCGTTCGCGAGGAACGTCTCACGGGGCTCGGCCCAGCTCCCGCCCACATCCGTGGCCCCCGCCAGGTGGTACACCGCGTCGGGCTTGGCGGACACGACGGCGTTGGTGAGCGCATCAGCGTCCACGATGTCGATGCCGTCGACCCTGCGCGCGAGCCCCACCACCTCGTCACCCGACTCGACGAGATGCCGAACCAGATGAGCACCCACAAATCCCCCAGCCCCGGTGACCAACGCTCTCACAGGCGCCATGGTAGGTCGCCCGAAAATGCCCCTCGAACCGGGGCTCCCGCCTCGCTCAGCGGCTCACCACGCCGAGGCGCAGACCGTCAAGGCCGCAGCTCAACGCAGGAGCCGACCGCGCACGTCGACGACGCCGACGCTGTCTCCGACGGAGTGCACCGACACCATCACCGCTTGTGCCAGCCGGTGGATCTCCTCACCGCTGGCCTTCGCTAGGGCGCCGTGCACGAAATACTCGCCTTCCCCAAGTCGGAGGTCGGGGAGCTGGATGCGGAACGTCCGACGCTGTCCGGCGGCGAGGTCGGGCATGCGCTCGCCGAGCATGTCCGTGTTGGTGCCGTAGACGACCTGTCCCAACGGGGTGTCGAGCCCCGTGCCCAGCATCCAGTCCGTGAGCGGTTCGATCGCGTGCACGTCGATCTCGACGATCACGTCCTCGCCCGGTTTGAGCGACTCGACCGCGTCGCCAGAGGGCGCGGCGATCCTCAGCCCCTCGACCCGAGCCGCCTCCGCAGGCGTCGCGTCGGTACCGTCACCAGCGCCCTGGGCCTTCCGTTGCTCCTCCTGGCGCACCGTCTCGTAGTCAGCACGTAGTGTCCGCAGCGCGTCCCGAGGATCGCCGTCGACGACCACGCGTCCGCCTTCGAGGACGACGGCGCGGTCGCAGAGCTCGCCGACCTGCTCGAGCGCGTGCGAGACCAGGACGATCGTGCGTCCCTCGCTCTGGAAGCGGCGGATCCGATCGAGGCACTTTCGTTGGAAGGGCTCGTCCCCGACGGCCAGGACCTCGTCGACGAGCAGGACGTCGGGGTCGACGTGAACGGCCACCGCGAACGCCAGCCGAACGTACATGCCCGACGAGTAGAACTTGACTTGCGTGTCGATGAACCTCTCGATGCCGGAGAACGCGACGATGTCGTCGAACCACCGCTCGGTCTGCCGCGGGGTGAGGCCGAGGATGGAGGAGTTGAGGAAGACGTTCTCGCGGCCCGTGAGATCGGGGTGGAAGCCTGCACCGATCTCGATGAGCGCAGCAAGGCGGCCACGCCGTTCGACCACACCCCGTGTCGGCCGGATGATGCCGCCGATCGTCTTGAGAAGCGTGCTCTTGCCGGACCCGTTCGGGCCGACCAGCCCCACCGTGGTACCCGACTCGACCGAGAGGTTCACACCGTCCAGCGCCCAGAAGTCATCCTTGAAGCGCGCGGACCGCCGGAAGTTCACCACGCGCTCCTTCAGCGACTTGTCCTTGCGGAGCACGAAGCGCTTCGAGATGTCGGTCAGGCGGATGACGTCGGTCGTCACTCACATCTCCTGCGCGAAGTTGCCCTCGAGCCGGGCGAACACCCGTTGGCTGATCCAGAGCAGCAGCAAGCCGATCGCCAGCATCACGACGAGGCGAAGACCGAGGTTCTCCGGCGCCGGCGCGCCCGCCCCCGCGACCCAGAACGTCCGCTGCATCGCGAGGATCGACACGGCGACTGGGTTGCCGAGGTACAGCGACTCCACGACCGGCGAGTCGACGGCGTCGCGAACCAACTCCCAGGAGTACACCGTGGGTGTCGTCCAGAACAGCACCATCAGGGTGATCTCGACCAGGTACTGCACGTCACGCAGATAGACGTTGGCCGCCGCCGTCAACAGGCCGATGGCGGTGCCGTAGACGATGAGCACAGCGATCGCGAGGGGGAGGAAGGTCAGGCCCTCGAGGGTCGGGGGTTTGCCGATCGCGAACGTGGCCACCGTCAGGATGCTGAGCTGCACTACGAAGTTGAAGAGCGCGGATCCGACCGCGCTGAGCGGGAAGACCTCCCGCGGCAGGTAGATCTTCTTGATGAGGCCGGCGTTGCCGAGGATCGAGCTCGTCGACGAGGCCACGATCTCGTTGAACAGCTGCCATCCGGTCAGTCCCGTGAAGATGTAGATCGCGAAGTCCGGGATCGCCCGCTCGGCCCCGAGGAACTTGCCGATCGCGACGTAGTACACGATCAGCATCGCCAACGGGCGGATGAGGCTCCACACCAGGCCGAACGCGCTGTCCTTGTACCGCACTTTGATCTCGCGACGCGTCAGCAGGAACAGCAGGTGACGGTAACCCCAGATCTGCCGGACGGAGTGCGCCGTGCCGGTCACGAACCCGTGCTGGGAGCCGACGACCTCCATGGGTGTGCGCGCCAGCTCGGCGTCACGTTCGGCTGCTGTCATCGCAGACGAACAGGGCCCGCTGCCAGACCGGCAGTGGCTCGGGCCCGTGGATCAGCGTCCGCACCGACGAACTGCTGCCAGAGATCGGCGGCGTACTCGTCCCATGTCCTGGCCGGTCGTCGGCGCGCGTCGGCCGACAACCTGGCGTGCAGCACCGGGTCCTCCAGGACGCGCTCGAGCGCACCGGCGAGGTCGTGGTCGTCTCGGGGATCGACGAGGAGCGCACCGCCCTGACCCGCTACCTCCGCCATGGAGCCGTGGCGGGACGTGATTACGGGTGTGCCACACGCCAGCGCCTCGGCGATCGGCAATCCGAACCCCTCGTTGATCGACGGGAACACGACCACGTGGGCGAGCTGGTACGCGGCCCACAGGAGGTCGTCGTCGAGGCTCGACACCGATTCGACGAATCGGCGCTGGCGCTTGAGGGCTGCGACCCGCTCCTGGAAGCGCTCGCACTTCCAGGCGTTGCCGCCGACGAAGAGGAGGGCGAAGCGGAGGCCCCGGCGCCACAGCAGGTCTGCGGCATGGAGGACCGCCAGGTGGTTCTTCCTGGGCTCGTGGCTGCCGACGCACAGCACCAGCGGCAGGCTGCCCACACTGAAGCGGGAGCGGGCGGCCTCGCGGGCGTCCGCCCCGGGCTCGTGCGCCTCGGTGGGCAGCGGGATCGGCACGATGGCGGGCCCGTGGAGACCGACGGACGCGACCATCTCCCGCCAACCTCGGTACTCCGCCCCTGCGGCCTCGGAGATCGTGGCGACCGTGTCCATGTGGCGCACTGCGGCCAGCAGCCGGGCGAAGGCACCGGACATCGCATCGTCGGCCGTCTCGGCCGTGGTGAGCGGGACGCAGTCGAAGCCGATCGCGCACGTCCGGTTGCCCGAGTGACGAGCCAGCGCCAGCATCCGCGCCGTGCGCCCCGGTTCGGTGGCGAGCTCGGGCATCACGTATGTGCACTCCCAGGGCACGACCACCGTGGTGTCGTGCTGCGCGGACGCGATCGAGGCCGCCGATCGCCGGCCGCCCTCGTCGAGCCCGAGTGCCCGACGGCGGGCCGCCCCGTCTAGGCGGCGGAACGACTCGTCGTCGCTGGACCATCCGACGAGCACGAGTTCGTGGTCGCGATCCCAACGTGCCGCCATCTGTCGAGCGACCCGCTGGATGCCGGTCGCGAGGTCGGTGCGGCTCGTGTGGTGCAGGTCGACGACGACGGCTCGGCGCACGACCTCGAGCTTCGGCGGTCGCCACCGGTCGTACCCGAGGGACCCGGTCAGGGACGCAACGGCGGGGGCCAAGGCGGCACCAGGACCGTCGAGACGGAGGCGCCGCACCGCGGCGACGACCTCGTCGTCGAGTGGCAACCGACCGGTCAGCACCGCCAACGCCAGCCACACCACCGACGCGTCGGCCTCTGCGAGCGCCGCTTCGGTCGCCTCGGCGAGGTCCCCGTCGTCGGCCGGAACGGGCAGGTCGAGGGCGGCGAGGAGGGCGCGCAGACGGCCGGCGAGGAGCCGAGCAGGCGCGCCCCGCACCCGCCTGACGATGTCCCGGAGGCTGTGGCCACGGGAGCGCGCCACCGTGTGATCGACGAGGGTGCGCTGCCCGATCGACAGGCCGGCGTAGAGCCCTCGCCTTAGCAGGTCGGGCGCCGCCATCACCGCGCCCCCTTCGTGATCGCCCAGAGCTCGCGGGCGTAATCGTCCCAGGACCGGCTCGTGCGCCCCTGGGCCTCCCGGCGGAGCTGCGCGAGCGCGTCGTCGTCCGTCAGCAACAGCCGCATCGCATCGATCAGCGCGGCGTCGTCTCGTGGATCGACGAGGAGGGCGCCACCACCGGCTGCTGTCTCTGCCAGTGCGCCGTAGCCGCTGACGATGGCCGGGGTGCCCGCAGCGAGCGACTCGGCCACCGGCAGCCCGAAGCCCTCGTGGAAGGACGTGAGGACGCTGAACCTCGCGTTGCGGTAGGCCGCCCAGAGGTGGTCGTCCTCCATTCCCCGCTCGACGAGGACCGGGCGGCCGGCCTTGCGCAGCTCCTCGACCTGGCGGTCAAAGGCCCGCGTGGTCCAACCGCCGCTGCCGAGCAGCCGGAGTGTGAACCGCATCCCCTGGCGCCACAGCACCTCCGACGCGTGCAGCACCGCCAGGTGGTTCTTGCGAGGGTCATGGCTGCCGACGACCAGCACCTCGGGCTCGGCCTCCTGCACTCGGCCGGCGTCGTCGCCCGCAGCGCTGGGCCTCTCGAAGGGGAGGCAGCAGGAGGTGACCTCGGGACCGGGCAGACCCTGGGTGGGCAGCGCGTGGACGAAGCCCCGGAACTCCCGGGCCGCAGAGTCGCTGATGGCTGCAACCACGTCAGAATGCTTGACGACGGCGAGGAACTGCGCAAAGCGGGTCGGCTCGGCGATCGGCAGCAGGTCGGCGCTCACGACGGGGATGCAGTCGTACCCAACCAGGACGACGCGGTTCGGCGAGTGCGCCGCGAGGCTGACCAGCCGCCGGGATTGGGCGATGCCCGGGACCTCGGGAAGGACCAGCGTGGCCCGCCACGGAACGACGACCACGGGCTGCGCCGGAGGCACCGTGAAGCGACCGAGAGGACGTTGCCAGCGGAGCACCCGCTCCCGCTCGTCCGCCACGGGCTCGCGCAGCGCGCCCGCGCCCTCTGTCCAGACGGCGATCTCGACGCCGTGGTCGCGGTGCCAGCGTGGCACCAGGCTGCGCACGACCCGCTGGATGCCGGTCTGGAGATCGTGCTTGGCCGTGAAGTCGACATCCACCACCGTGTCGCGAACCACACGGACCCGATGAGCACCCGAGCCGTGTGACATCGCCACGGCGAACGCCTGGTCGAGCAACCAGCGCAAGGCGCCACTGACCGAGTCGACCTCCAGGTGGCGCTGGGCGGCCAAGACCTCGTCATCGGTGGGGAACGTGGCCGTCAACCCCACCAGCAGCAGCCAGATCCGGTCTTGGGTGGGCGCCTCCATCACCGACTCGACCATCCGGGCGAGCAGCACATCGCAGACGGCGGCGGGGTCGTCCCCGTCGACGGGGGCACTGCCGTCCAACAGATGGTGGCCGACTGCGGTCAGCCGCTGCTCCAGCGCAGCCAGACCGGAGATGTCGGACGCGGCCGTTGTCATCGGGAGCCCATCCGCGACCGGACGGAGCGCAACGGGCGCGTGACCCGCCACGACACCGTCTCGCGCATCGCCTCGAGCTCGGCCTGGAGCTGCGTGGCTACGGGGCCTCCATGCGCCGAAACAGACTCCCCCCACGACTCGAGGGCGGCGCGGCGCCAGTGGACGAGATCGTGGCGCAGGCTCTCGACCTCCGCCTCGAGCGACTCGATCCGCCGGTGTCGAACCGCGAGCTCCTGGTGCGCCTCGTGGTGGACCCGCTGAAGATCGTTCAGCTCGTTGCGGAGGCGGACCGACGAGATGTGCACGTAGTCGTCCAACGGGCACGCCGGGTACGACAGCCGCTCCTCCAGCTCTCCGGCTCGCTCCTCGCTGACGTAGAAGCGAGACAGGCCGTCGAACAGGCACAGGCGGTAGCCGGCCGCCAGGACGCCGTCCTGCCACTTGATCCACGTCGGTTCCGCGGTGTTGGGGTGGGTCGCCTCGACGACGAGCACCCACGGCCGCCAGGCCTCGAGATCGACCGACGCGAGCACCTCGGCCTCAACACCCTCCGCGTCGATTTTGCAGAAGTGGACGTCCTGGTCGCCCAAGTGCTCATCGACGAGGCTGCGCAGCGTTCGGGTGGGCACTGTGACGTCCCGCGTCGGGAAGCCTCGGCCCGCCGCCTCGTCGGCGATGCCGTTGCGCAGGGTCGACAACCCGGTGCCGACGACCTCGTGCAGGGTGACCGACCCGTGGTCTTCGCCGGTGATGGCCACCTCGGCCACGTGGTCGCGAGGCCGCTCCGCACGCAGCGCCTCGGCGTACTCGGCCACCGGCTCGACGTCGAGTCCCCGCCAGCCCCGGTCGTAGAACACCTTGGTGACGGAGTCCTCGACTGGATCGTTCGCCCCGACGTCGACATAGACACCGCCCTCGATGTGCCCGAGAGCCCGCCACAGGACAACGTCCTCGCCGTTCTGCGCATAGGACACGATGGGAGAACCAGTCATGACCGGCCATGCTACTGCCGCTGCCATGGCCCCCCCGCCCCGCGAACCGCCCGAGGGCCGTCGGCGGGACCTGCGGATCGCTGCCATCCGACGCGATGGTGGACGAGCCGATCCGGGGAAGGTGGACAGGTGGCGGAGCGCCGGGGGCCCGGCTAGCTTCTCGCCCTCGTGTCTCACGTACCACGGACCCCTCCCCCGGCGCACCCACCGAGGGGAGTCAGCAGCTCGTCCGGTTACGTCGTGCCTCGATGGGCTGCGGTCTCGCTGGCGGCGCTCCTCGCCGGAGGGATCACGGCCGCGCTCGGTTGGCTCGGGCTGGCGATGGTCGGATGGCTCACCACTGTTGCCGCGGCCGCCGTCGCGATCGCGACCGGCGGTCCCGTCGCCGCACTCAGCGCCCGAGCGGTCCTCCGTCTCCCGGCAACGACGTCGAGCCGGTCACAGAGTTGGTGGTGGGTGGCGGCGATCGCCGTCGCAGTCACCGCATCGCTGTGGAACGCGGGGCACCACGCTCAACACCTCGTCGTCGACCGGGACCCTGGGGTGTACCTGGTGACCGCCAAGTGGCTCGCAGATCACGACGGACTGCAGATCGACGGGCCGACCGGGGCGTTCGAGGACGACGCCGGGATCCGGCCCGGTGGCGCCGGGTTCGCCGGATCGCGGGGAGCCGGCAATCTCCAGGCCCAGTTCGCTCACCTCACACCGGTCATCACGGGAGTGGCGGCCAGGATCGGCGGGGACGGGCTCCTCTTCGTCGGCAACTCCCTCCTTGGGGGCCTCGCACTCATGACGGTGTTCGCCGTGGGGTCGATGTACATGCCCGCTCGTTGGGCCTTCTCTGCCATGATCGGTCTGGCCGCGTCCCTGCCGTTCGTGTACTTCACGCGTGACCTGTACAGCGAGCCCACCGCGATGATCGTGCTCTTCGGCGGGTTCTTCGTGTGGGAGCTGGCCAGCGTGGGGACGCGACCGCTGCTCGGGCTCGTCTCGGGCGCGCTCATCGGCGCCGGCTGCGCGGCCAGGATCGACGGGTTCCTCGCCCTCATCCCCGCCACCGCCGTGTTCGCCCTCTACGCGGCCGGACGAGGCGCAGCGGAGGACCGGGGACGCCGACTTCGGGGTGTCGGCATCGCCGCGCTGGCGGCGATGGCCGGCGTCGCCGCGCTCGGGTGGCTCGACGTTCGGCTCCTCAGCACCTCCTACTACAACAGCGACCTTGCGCCACGCCTGACCTCGATGCTCGGCGCCGCGGGGCTCGCAGGGGTCGTCGTGGTGCTAGCTTCTCGGCTGGTGTGGCGGGGCGAAAGCAGCCGGCTGACACCGGTCGCGCGTAGCGCTCTCGTCATCGTGACCGTGGCGGCGGGTCTCCTCGCCCTCTACGCCCGCTTCGTCCGACCGGATCCCTCAGCGGTCGAGGAAGCGCTGGCCAGCGACGCGGAGAAGTGGCACGTCAACGATCTGGCGGGCACCCAGGCGATGGCCTGGCTCGACTGGTATCTGGGCCCCGTCGTCCTCGCACTCGGCATCGTGGGCCTCATCGCGCTGACGTGGAGAGCCCTGCAGGCGGCCGAAAACCGATCCGTCCTCCTGTTCTGCGGCGGCGTCATGACCACCACGGTCGTCTACTTGGCCACTCCGAGCATCTCGGGCGACCAGGTGTGGGCCATGCGCCGGTTCCTGCCACTCACCCTTCCCGGCCTGTTCGTGGCGGCTGCGTGGGTCTTCTCCGAGCTCGCCGGCCGTTGGCGGGGATCGCGATGGTTCCCGCCGTCGGCGTGGGTCGTCGGGTCGGCCGCGCTCGTCCTGCCCGCGGCGCTCGTCACCTGGCCGCTGCGCGACACCCGCGTGGAGGTCCCGATGCGTCACGGGATCGAGGCGGTGTGCGAGGCTGCGGGCCCCGACGCCGCGATCCTGGTGTTGGGCCCGGGCGCCAACCCCGTGACGATCCCCGATTCGCTCCGCGCCTTCTGTCGCGTGCCCACCGGGGGCGCCACCCACGACCTCAACCCCGCGGACGTCCGCCGGCTGGAGGACGAGTGGGCACAGGAGGGTCGTCAGCTCGTGGCCGTGAGCTCGGCACCCGAACCGATCCCCGACCTGGTGGCGGGCGAGGTGGACCACGTGTTCGGCGCCCCGTTGCAGCATCCCGACTACGAGTGGACACGAGCGCCCTCAGCCATCAAGCCGGACCGTCGCCTCCAGCTCACCCCCGCCAACCCCGTGTACAACCTGTGGTTGCTTACGTCGTTCGACGACCGGTGAGCTGGGGTCGGGAGGATTGAACACCGTGCGCTTGGCGGTCGACGCGACCCCGCTGCTCGACGTCCCCACGGGCGTCGGCCTGTTCACGCGCGAGGTGCTCGAACGCCTCGGCGCTGACCACGACCTCGACGTCGTCGCATACGGACTGACCCGTCGCTACCGAGCCGAGCTGGCGCGCCGCCTCCCGGCAGGGGTCCGTGCCACGGCCTGGCCCGTCCCCGCACGGTCGATGCTCACGCTGTGGCGACGCGTGCCGTTCCCGCCCCTCGAGGCGTGGACCGGGCAGATCGACGTGGTGCACGGTCCGAACTTCCTGGTCCCGCCGACACGCGGCGCCACCGCACTCATGACGATCCACGACCTCACGTTCGTGCGGTTCCCCGAGCTGTGCGACGCCAACACGCGGCGGTACCCCCAGCACATCGTCGCCGCGCTCCGTCGAGGCGCGCACGTGCACACGGTGTCGGCCACGATCGCCGACGAGGTCGCCGACCACTTCGCGGTGCCACGCGATCGCATCCACGTCGTCCACAACGGGGTCTCGGTGCCGCAGGCCGCGGATCCCGAGCGTGGACGGCAGGTCGCTGGGAACGCTCCGTTCGTGCTCGCGCTCGGGACGGTGGAACCGCGCAAGGACCTGGTGTCGCTCGTGCGGGCCTTCGATGCGCTGGCCGCGACCCCGACCGGGCGGGACCTGCGCCTGGTACTGGCCGGCAAGCGCGGCTGGGGCGCCGCGGCGCTCGATGAGGCGATCCGCACGTCGACGCACCACGATCGCATCGTGCAGCTCGGCTGGGTCGATGACCGGACGCGAGCGGATCTCCTGCACGCCGCGCGCGTGCTCGCGTACCCGTCGATCTACGAAGGGTTCGGCTTGCCGCCCCTGGAGGCGATGCTCGCCGGTGTCCCGGTCGTCACGACCGACGCCGGGGCGCTCCCGGAGATCGTGGGGAACGCTTCCCTGATGGTGCCGGTCGGTGACGTGGACGCGCTCACCGAGGCGCTCCGACGTGTGGTGGAGGACGCCACGCTGCGCGACCTCCTGGTGCGCAACGGCCTCGGGCGAGCGCGCCGATACTCGTGGGACGCGTGCGCACGCGGCCTCACCGACGTGTACCAGCGCATCGCGACCACATGAGCGGGCGGTGCCATGCCCGTCGGGCACTGGCCTGTCCTCGGCCGTGGGCCCTCTTCACATGCCGATGGCACTAAAGCACACAGCCCGCGTGCTGGACAAGCACCTGCAGCGCACACACGCTGCCCGCCGGTGCACCGCCCGGCTGGATGTAGCTTTCCTGGGCGCCGACGAATCGGCCGGGTCGTCGCGCTGGGCGGTGAATGGTACATGGAGCCATCATCGCGCCCGGAGGGAAACGGTGACCTCGACTGAGCGCTGCTACCGCTGCGATTCGACCCTGACCGCCACGTGACATCACCTGGCCGCGGCTCGCCGGCCGCAACTAGCCTCGCCCGGTGTCCACAGCAGAGCCATCGCGAGCACGTTCCCTGCTGACCCGGTTCGGCTCACTGCTGGGGCTGGGGATCGGCTTGGCCGGCGTCGGGTTCGTGACGCGCCTCGTCATCCGCGACTGGGACGAGATCTCCGAGGCCGTCGGCGCGGCGCGGCCGGGGCTGCTGGTGGCATCCGTGCTGGTCGGACTGTGCGGCATGACGATCATCGGCCTCAATTGGGTACACCTGGTCGACCGGACCGGGTCGCCCGTGCGCCGCACACGGGGCATGTCGTGGTACTTCGTCGGGCAGCTGGGCAAGTACGTGCCGGGCGGCATCTGGCCCGTGGTCGGTCGGGCCGAGCTCGCGGTCCGGGCCGGGGTCGGCCGCCGTGCCGCCTACACGACGACGGCGGCATCGATGTTCTCGACCTACTTCACCGCCGGTGTCGTGGGCGCGGCACTGCTGCCCTGGGCGCTGGGCGCGCCCGCTCCCGTCGCGGTCGGCCTTCCCGTCCTGCTCGCGATCGGCGTGGGCGCGGCGTTCCACCCTGAGGCCACCGGACGATTGCTCGACCTGGGCTTCCGGCTCACCCGCCGGCAACTGTTGCTCTCGGTCCCGACGTGGCGCTCGACGCTGATCACCTTGGCGCGCCACGTGCCGGCGTGGGCGGCGATCACGCTCGCCACCTGGGTGGTGGCACGAGCCCTCGGCTTCGACATCGACCCGGTGCTGCTTATGGCAGCGA
>DATHVS010000155.1:0-1779 GCA_035461195.1 Nocardioidaceae bacterium | reverse complement strand
TTCTCCTGTCTCTGTCACTGTGCGGCCACGGGGCGGTACGGCGAATCCGTGAGACCACTGGGTCGGTCACTGGCGTCGGGAGCTCATGGACGGCATATCGTGGATACGGCGCCGCACCGCTCGCGCCGGGCCACCGCCTGTGAGATCTCGGCTGCTTGGGGTGGGGGATCATGGTTCCCGAACTGATGAGCGAGATGCGTGCCCAGGCTGAGCGGTTCGACGCGGAGCTGGTCGCCGACGACGTAGTCGAGGTGGACCTCACCGGCGACACCAAGGTCGTCAGGACTGCGACCGACACGTTCCGTGCCCGGGCGGTCGTGCTCGCGATGGGGTCCGGGTACCGCAAGCTAGGAATTCCCGGCGAGGACACGCTCTCCGGTCACGGCGTCAGCTGGTGCGCGACCTGCGACGGGTTCTTTTTCCGCGACCAGCACGTCGCGGTCGTGGGCGGCGGTGACTCGGCCCTCGAGGAGGCCACCTTCCTCTCGCGGTTCGCATCCAAGGTCACGCTCGACACGGACGAACCTGCCCGGCATCTTCGCCTGCGGCGACCTCGTGGACCACCACTACATGCAGGCGGTCACCGCGGCCGGCACCGGCTGCGCTGCCGCACTCGACGCCGAGCGTTACGTCGCCGCGCTCGACCACAGGGCCTCCACCGCCGGCGACGCCGCAGCAACCATCGCGGAAACCGAGAGTCACGACCCGGCACCCCACCGGGCCGGCGATCCTATACACCCCCCAGAGCAGGAGGCCCCGTGGCCGACATCAAGGCAGTGACCGACGCTGATTTCGAGACCGAGGTCCTCAAGTCTGACAAGCCCGTGCTGGTGGACTTCTGGGCTGTGTACCGGAACGGCGAGGTGGTCCGGCAGATCGTCGGCGCCATGCCGAAGGCGGTGTCGCTCAGCGAGCTCAGCGAGTTCATCGGCTGATGGCGTCCTTCATGCAGGGGTTCGATGACGTTGACGTGTCCGACCACGACCCGGTCGCACCAGAGCACATCCAGCGCGCGTTGACGGCAGGAGAGCTGGTGTTCGCCGACGTCGCGACCCAGGTCTTCGAGGCCGACGGCGGCACCACGTACGTCGAGAACGGCCGGCCGACTCGGGGGCGAGTGGTACGTCGACGACGACGGTCACTTCGCTTCGTTCTGGCCACCCAACTACCGCGCCCACTACAGCATCCACTGGATGGTCGAGGACGGCGCCATCGTCGGGCTTCGATTCACCGAACTCGGCCGAGGCTCCCACTTCGACGGCCGCTTCCGGCTTTGAATCCTCGCCGGCAGCCGCGGTGCTGGAGCGGGGAAGGCGTCAGCTTAGGACGTGCCGATTTAGCGGCTCTTCGCAGTTGAGGGTGTGGGGCTGGTCGGCGCGTCGGTGGCCGGGTAGGGCGACAGCCCGCATCCAGCCCGGTCGTATCGTACGAGCCGACATCCCTCGGCCAGGGGCTCGTAGAAGGCGCGCTCCTCCGACAGCTCCCAACTCAGCTCGAGATGGCTGGGACGGCCGCTGACGTACAGCAGAGGCCGACCGGCTCCGATCGACGAGTAGACCAGCGAGGTGCCGTCGGTCGAGGTCACCCGCCCTATGCGCTGCTGCACGCCTTTCATTATGGGCGCGCGACGCACGACCGTCTGGCTGAGGTTGCCCTCGTCAGCTGGCCGGGTCGTACTGGAACTGCCGGACCTCTTGCGAGCAGCGGCAGGCGACGGCGATCTTCGCGGCCCACTCGAGTGCCGCCTCCCGCGAGGGCAGCTCGAGAACGGTGTAGCCG
>DATHVS010000154.1:0-3354 GCA_035461195.1 Nocardioidaceae bacterium | reverse complement strand
GCGTCGGAGCCGACGGTTCTCCGCCATGAGCTGGGCGAGTGCGCGCGGGTCGGTGCTGCTCATGTAGCCGAGAAGCGCCTTGGCCATGTGTGTCCTCCGGAGGAAGAGTCAGGTCACACCGCAAGACCGGCTGTGGCCGGGGAGGGTGGGAAGGATGCCTCCAGAATCCCACCCGCCCGCCTCAGGGTCAATCCCGGCACCTTACGGCGGGCGACAGACCGGTATCTTCTCGGCCCATGACCCCCCGTCTCGAGATCTCCGCGTGCCGCCGGCTCTGCGGCTGGCACGACACCGGAGAGCTCCTGGACGGTGACCCGCTGTTCGCCTGCGAGGGCTGTGGCAGCGAGTGGGTCGCCTCGGAGCCCTGGACCCCGATCGACCACACCGGGGTCGTGCCCGAGGCCGTTCAGGCCGCACGGCGCCGCGGTCGCGGCTGACAGCGCGGGCAGAAGTAGGACGAGCGGTTCATGAACGGGACCCGCACCACCGGGGTCCCGCATCGCGAGCACGGCTCCCCCTCCCTGCCGTACACCTCGAGCGAGCGGTCGAAGTAGCCGCTCTCCCCGTTGACGTTGACGTAGAGGGCGTCGAAGGACGTGCCTCCCTGGGCGAGTGCCGCGGCCATCACCGTCCGCACCCCGGCGAGCAGTGCCACCACGTCGGTACGCCGGAGGCGGTGCCCCGGACGGTCGCCGTGCAGCTGCGCGAGCCAGAGCGCCTCGTCTGCGTAGATGTTGCCGACCCCGGAGACAAGGGTCTGGTCGAGCAGGAGGCGCTTGATCCCCGAGGTGCGCTTCCTGACCCGGGCCACGAACGCGTCGTCGTCGAACTCGGGGTCCATGGGGTCACGTGCGATGTGGGCGATCTCGTCCGGGAGCTCGGCGCCCCTCGGCGAGAGGGCGAGGCCGCCGAACATCCGCTGGTCGACGAATCGGAGCTCCAACGGCTCGTCATCTGCCTCCTGTAACCCTTTCGGGCCACGGCTGAGGCGGAGGCGGACCCGGAGATGGCGCTCCGGAGACGCGCTCGCGGGCTGCACCAGCATCTGGCCGCTCATCCCGAGGTGGCCGAGGATCGCGTCGCCGTTGTCGAGGGGGAGCCAGAGGTACTTCCCACGCCGCCGTGCGGCCACCACGGTCCGGCCACGGAGGGCGGCGGCGAAGTCCTCGGGGCCGGCCACGTGACGGCGGAGAGGGCGGGGATGGAGCACCTCGACCGCGGTGATGGTGCGACCCACGACGTGGGCATCGAGGCCGGCCCGCACGACCTCGACCTCGGGCAGCTCGGGCACGGTCGCTCAGTCGTCGCGGTCGACGGTGGGGTCGGGCTCCACCACCGGGGCGTGCCCGGCGGAGCCACGCTCGGCGACGATCTCGCGGTAGGCGGTCTCGGCGGCCTGCTGCTCGGCCTCCTTCTTGGACCTGCCCGTGCCGCGACCGTAGAGGGCCTCACCGACCTGCACCTGGGCGGTAAAGGTCTTCTCGTGGTCCGGTCCCTCGTCCTCGATGACGTACTCGGGGACACCGAGGGAGTGCTCGGCCGAGAGCTCCTGGAGGCTGGTCTTCCAGTCCAGGCCGGCACCCAGACCCGCGGCGGTCTCCATCAGCGGGTCGAAGAGCAGGTGCACGACCTTGCTCGCCGCGGTGAAGCCCCCGCTGAGGTACACCGCACCGATGACCGCCTCGACGGTGTCGGAGAGGATGGAGGACTTGTCGCGACCGCCCGTGGCCTCTTCGCCCCGCCCGAGCTTGATGTGCTCACCGAGACCGATGCCGCGCGCGACCTCCGCGAGGGCACGCGCGTTCACCACGGCGGCACGAAGCTTCGCCAACCGCCCCTCCGAGAGGTCCGGGTGGGCGCGGTACAGCGTGTCGGTCACCACCACGCCGAGCACGGAGTCCCCGAGGAACTCCAGGCGCTCGTTCGTGGGGAGCCCGCCGTTCTCGTATGCGTAAGAACGGTGGGTGAGTGCGCGGTCCAGCAGCTCGGCATCCAGATCAGGGCTGCCGAGCGCTGCACGCAAGTCGTCGTACGACGGCTCGCTCACGACCGCTTCCGTCAGAGAACCTGGCGGCGGTCGTTGCGGGCGCCGTACTGACCGCAGTCAGGGCAGGCGCGGTGAGGCAGGTGCTTCGAGCCGCACGCGGGGTTGCTGCAGGTCACCAGCGAGGGCGCAACAGCCTTCCACTGGGAGCGACGGTGACGCGTGTTGCTGCGCGACATCTTCCGCTTCGGGACTGCCACTTATCTCACTCCTTGGTCGGGCCGGGTTCACGGCCGAGCTGTTCTTCGGTCTGTTCTGCCAGCCCTTGCAGCGCCGCCCACCGGGGGTCGATCGCCTCGTCGTGCTGGTGTCCCGGGTCGTCCGCGAGCCTCGCACCGCACTCGGCGCACAGGCCCGGACAGTCTTCCCGGCACAGCGGCTGGAACGGCAGTGAGAGCACCACCGCGTCCCGCAGCAGAGGTTCGAGGTCGAGCAGGTCTCCCTCCAACCGGCTGGCATCGTCGTCCCCGGCGTCCGTCGCGGTGTCGCTCTCCTCATAGGCGAAGAGCTCCTGGAGATCCACCTCGACGTCGTCTCGGAGGGCTTCCAGGCACCGTACGCACTCCCCCGTCAGCTCGGCACGGGCGGTGCCGGTCACGAGGACTCCCTCCATGACCGCCTCGAGGCGCAGGTCGAGCTCGACCGGCGACCCCTCGGGGACACGTAGGACTTCGATGCCGAGATCTGCCGGCGCCGGTGCCGTGAAGGACACCTTGCGCTGCGACCCCGGGCGGCGGCCGAGCTCGCGGGTGTCGAGCACGAGCGGCGCTCTCGGGTCGAGAGACACGTCACGTCACTTCCGTCATCGGGCACAACAGATCACAGTTCTCCGCGCCGACCCGGGCCCCGCGGCCACCAGAAGGCGGTGCGCAGCCCGGTTCGAGCAAAGCGAACCGTCGACAAGCCTAGCGTCTGCGGGCATGGTCGACCAAAACGAGCCGACCTTGCGGTCCCCGCGCGGGGACCGCTCAGCCCTCGAGGTGCTCGGGCAGCTTGATCCGGTCCACCTCGTCCTCGGTCAGGGAGTCGAGCTGGGTCCGTCCGGCGAGGCGCTCCCGGCCCCGCTTGACCGCCTCGATGGTGCGCTCGAGGGTGATCTCGAAGGTGGCGAGCTTTCCGTCGACGTAGTCGTCGGTCTCCTTGCGCAGGCCGTCGGCGTCGCGCTGGGCCTCGGCGAGCACCTCGTCGGCCCGGCGCTTTGCGATCCGGAACACCTCCGTGTCGGAGACCATGTGGTCGCGCTCGTTGCGGGCGTCGGCGACGATCATCTCCGCCTCGCGACGTCCCTCGTCGACGACCTCCTCGCGCTG
>DATHVS010000153.1:0-6679 GCA_035461195.1 Nocardioidaceae bacterium | reverse complement strand
CGAGTGCCGCCGCTGACACGTGAGGCCTCGGCTACCAAGCGTGCACCGGCTAATTGTTGCTCCGGGTGAACCCGTGAGACAACGCCCAATAGGAAGGGTAGGTCGCCGCGTGGGTACCTGGCTCACGTGCGGGTCTTGAGTTGTTCCTCAACTCTCTTTCTACGCCAGAAGGCGAAACCGGACAAGGGTCCTGCGGCTCTTGTCTAGTGGCCGGGTCTGCTGCACGGGAACCGGTCAGGCGCTCGGCCCACGGCGTCGCGCGGCGAGGTAGACCGCGCCGCCGACGGTGACGGCCGTGCCGAGCGCGATGGCCGCCAGGGTGGGACGGCTCGACGGCAGGCGCATCCGGCGGTGCAACGCGACGGGGCGGCTGAACCACAGGACCGGCCAGCCCCGGGTCGCGGCGATCCTGCGCAGCTCCCGGTCGGGGTTCACCGCGTAGGGGTGCCCCACGATCTCGAGCATGTGCACGTCGGTCATCGAGTCGCTGTAGGCGTAGCTGCGGGACAGGTCGTAGCCCTTCTCCCGCGCGAGGTCCTCGATGGCGGTGGCCTTGTTCTCGGCGTAGGCGTAGAAGCCGATCTCGCCGGTGTACTTGCCGTCCTCGATCTCCATGCGCGTGGCGATCACCGCGTCCGCCCCGAGCATCTCCCCGATGGGCTCGACCACCTCCGAACCCGACGCGGAGACGATCACCACGTCGCGCCCGGCGAGGTGGTGCTCCTCGATCAGCGAAACCGCCTCGTCGTAGACGAGAGGGTCGACGATGTGGTGCAGCGTGTCGGCGACGATGTCCCGCACCGTCTGCACGTCCCAGCCGGCGGAGAGGTCGGAGAGGAACTCACGCATCTTCTCCATCTGGTCGTGGTCCGCCCCACCGACGAGGTACACGAACTGGGCGTAGGCGCTGCGTAGCACCGAGCCGCGCGAGATCAGGCCGCCGGCATAGAACGACCGGCTGAACGCCAGGGTGCTCGACTTGGCGATGATCGTCTTGTCGAGGTCGAAGAACGCCGCGGGACGGCCCGGGCGCAGGTGTCGAGGCGTGTGGCTCGGGTCGTCTGTGGGGCCCATCGGGGCGGCTCCTTCTCGTCCTGCTCCCCGGCTCCTGGCCGAGGGTCTCGGACGACTGCATGAACGATCGGGGACGAGCATAGGCGGGGGCGACACAAAGTAAAGAAAGACGCTACGATGGACGACGTTGCACCGAATGTCCGGATCGTGCGGCTTGCCCCCGCACCACGATACCGGCGCGGTCAGCCCCCGAGCTCCAGCGGCATCCCCCCGCCGCTGGACCCGGCCCGGCTCATCCCCCGAGCACGGGCCCCGCGGCCCTCGATCATCCCCCCCGATCGAGGGCCGCACCTGTTCTCCCCGGTGGTGGGGGTCTCCTGCCGGGTGGGCCGGGTCCCGTCCACAGGTCCGCAGGCGGTGGCCGTCGTCCCCAGGTCCGTGCGTGCGCCTCCGCGGTCGGCGCCCCGGACAGCGAACCTCGGGCCATGACTGCCTCCACGCCCGCCCTCCTCCTGACCGACGACCCCGACCTCGTGGCCCACGTGCAACGACTCGCTGCCGCCGCCGGGGCAGAGCTGAGTGTTGCCGCCGACCCGACGGGAGCCCGCATCGGCTGGGTCACGGCACCCGTCGTCCTCGTCGGTCCCGACCTCCTGCCGGCCCTCGCCGACACCAGGCCCCTCCGGCGCGACCAGGTCCACGTGGTCGTCCTGGGAGCCTCGAGCGACAGCTGCTTCCGGGCCGCCCTCGACATCGGCGCCGAGAGCGTCGTCGAGCTGCCTCACGGCGAGCCCTGGCTGGTCGAGACCCTGGCGGACACCGCCGACGGCGCCTCCGTCCGGGCCAACGTGGTCGGGGTGGTCGGCGGGTGCGGCGGCGCCGGTGCCACCATGTTCGCCACAGCGCTCGCAACGGCCGCCGCGCAGGACGTCGACCCGGCCTCCGGCGTACACCCGGCGATGCTGGTCGACGCCGATCCGCTGGGGCCGGGGATCGAGAGGGTCGCGGGTCTCGAGGACGTCGAGGGGACGCGCTGGGACGCGCTGCTCCAGTCCGCCGGGCGCCTGGGCTCCCGCTCCTTGCGCAAGGCCCTGCCGGCGCGTGAGGGGCTCTCCGTCCTCGGGTGGGGCCCTGGCCGTCGAGCTGCCCTCGCGCCCGGGGTCGTGCGTGAGGTGCTGAGCGCGGGCGCTCGGGGGAGCGGGCTCGTCGTCGTGGACCTGCCCCGGTACCCCGACCCGGCCGCCGCCGAGATCCTCCAGCGGTGCGACCACGTGGTGGTGGTGACCACGCTCGAGCTGGCCGGCGTCGCCTCGGCGGCCCGTGTCGTCGCCGAGGTGCTGCCCGACGCCGGGCCCACGTGGCTCGTGGCCCGCGGCCCCGCCACGGCGCTCGACCCCGCGGAGGTGTCCTCGCTGCTGGGAGTCCCCCTGGCGGCGGCGATGACGGACCAGCGGCGGCTGGCGGAGTCCGTCGAGCTCGGGCTCGGGCCGTTGAGCTCCCGGCGAGGGCCGCTCGCCCGCGCGGCCCGGGAGGTGCTGGAGGTGCTGAGGACACCGGCCGGTGCGGAGGTGGCGGCGTGAGCAGGCAGGCGCTCCTGGAGCGGGTCCGCGACCGGCTCGCCACCCGTGGCACCGCCCCGGACCCCGACGAGGTCGCTCGGGCCCTGCGGGAGGAGGGGCGTCCCGTCGGCGACGCCGAGGTGCTCGCGATCCTCGACGACCTGCGGCGCGACGTCCTCGGCGCCGGGCCGCTCGAGCCGCTGCTGCGGACGGAGGGGGTCACGGACGTGCTCGTCAACGGGCCCGACCAGGTGTACGTCGATCGCGGTGACGGCCTGGAGCTGACCGCGGTGCGCTTCCCCGACGACGCCGGCGTGCGTCGGCTCGCCCAACGTCTCGCGTCGACGGCCGGCCGCCGCCTCGACGACGCGACGCCCTACGTGGACCTGCGTCTGCGCGACGGGACGCGGTTCCACGCCGTGCTGGCGCCCCTGGCCAGACCGGGCACGATCCTCTCGCTCCGGGTGCCTCGCCAGCGTGCCTTCGACCTCGACGAGCTGGTCACCACCGGTACCGTCTGCGCCGAGGGGGCCGACCTGCTCCGACGCATCGTCGACCGGCGGCTGGCGTTCCTGGTGACCGGCGGTACCGGCTCGGGCAAGACGACTCTTCTCGCAGCGATGCTCGGCCTCGTCGACCAGCGTCACCGCCTGGTGCTGGTCGAGGACGCGAGCGAGCTGCGGCCCGACCACCCCCACGTCGTGGGTCTCGAGGCGCGCCCGCCGAACGTCGAGGGAGCCGGCGCGGTGCCGCTCCAGGTCCTCGTGCGGCAGGCACTCCGGATGCGTCCCGACCGGCTCGTCGTGGGCGAGGTCCGCGGTGGTGAGGTCACCGACCTCCTCGCTGCCATGAACACTGGTCACGAGGGAGGGTGCGCGACCCTCCACGCGAACTCCTGCGCCGACGTGCCCGCCCGTGTGGAGGCGCTCGCCATGGCGGCCGGGATGCCCCGGGAGGCCGCGCACAGCCAGCTCGTCTCGGCACTCGACGTGGTGGTGCACGTGGGCCGCTCGAGTGGCAGGCGCAGAGTGGAGGAGGTGGCGGTGCTCCGCCGTGAGACGGACGGCTACGTCGTAGCGGTGCCGGCGGTGACCTTCGCGCCCGACGGGACGGTCCGTGCGCACGAGGCGTCCGAAGCGCTCACGGGACTGCTGTGCCGGTGAGCCAGGTGGTCGTGGCCGTTGTCGTGGGGGCCGCGGTGTGGCTGCTGCTGTCGGCACCGCCTCCGATGGCGGAGTCCCCTCTCGGCGTGGTGGGTGTCGGGCTCGGTCGCGGTGAGCACAGGTTCGCCGCAGTCCGTCTCGTCCCGGTCGCGGTGCTCTCGGTCGCAGTCGGGGGTCTGGTGGCCCTGGTCGACGGGACGACCCTCGCGCTCGGCCTGATTGTGCTGTCCGTGGTCGCCGGGATCTGGCGGACTCTCACCCGGGGCCGGCAGAGGCGGGCCGTGCAGGAGAGGGCCGCGAGCGTTGCCGAGGTGTGCGAGGCGCTGGCCGCCGAGCTGCGCGCCGGCCAGCCCCCGCTGCGGGCGCTCCGCCACTGCGTCGGGATCTGGGCCGCACTGGAGCCGGTCGCGGCGGCCGGTGAGCTCGGTGGCGATGTGCCCCGGGCGCTGCGCCTGCTCGCTCGTCAACCGGGGGCATCCGGCCTCGAGGAGGTGGCGGCGGCCTGGCAGGTGTCCGATGGGACGGGCGGCACCATGGCGCTCGCCCTGGGCAGCGTCGTGGAGTCCTCCCGCCGGCGCCGCGCGACCCAGCGCCTCGTGGCTTCCGAGCTCGCCTCGGCGCAGGCGACCGCGCGGCTACTGGCGGTGCTTCCGATCGCCGTCCTCGTCATGGGTTCCGGCATCGGCGCGGACCCATGGGCCTTCCTGCTGTCCACCCCGGCCGGCCTCAGCTGCCTGGGGGTCGGCCTCGCGCTGACCTATGCGGGTCTCGTCTGGATCGAACGGATCGCCGTCACGGCGGTGGACCGGTGACCGGGGTGTCCGTCGCGACGATCCTGGCCGCCGCCCTGGTGGCCGGGGCGGTGGCCCTGGTCCTGCCCGGTCGGGTGGGGGCCGGGATGCCTTGGACCGACCCGCGAGAGGTCCCGGGTAGGTCAGGCGGCTCTCCGGCGCCCCACGAGGAGGGCGACCGCGAGGACCTGCTGGGCCGACACCGAGCGACGGTGTCGGCCCTGGCCGGCCTGGCGCCCCTCGTGGTGCTCGGTGGTGCGGTAGGGCTGGTCGCCGGCGTGGCGGTGGCGGTCGTCGTCCACCGCACGCTCGGGGCGCGGGAGCCGGCCCACGAGCGACGACTTCGCGAGGCCATCACCCGCGAGCTCCCGTTGGCCGTCGACCTGCTCGGGGTGGCGCTCGCCGCGGGTGCTGCGCCCTCGTTCGCTCTCGCAGCGGTAGCGGCGGCTACCGACGGCCCCCTGGCTGCTGAGCTCAGAGCGGCCGAGCACGGCCTGCGGCTGGGGCGGGACCCGGTCCGGGTCTGGCAGGAGGTCGCCCGGCGGCCCGGGCTCGCCGCCCTGGGGCGGGCCATGGGACGCGCGGTGGAGACGGGCGCCTCGGTCAGCGACGCCCTCCACCGGCTGGCCGAGGACCTCCACGGGGCCGCGGGGCTGGAGGTGGAGAGCCGGGCGCGGGCCGTCGGTGTGCGCGCCACCGCCCCCATGGGGCTGTGTCTCCTGCCTGCCTTCGCGCTCATCGGCGTGGTGCCACTCGTCGCCGGGACCGTGACGTCACTGCTCGGTCTGTGACCGGGGGTGAGGAGCCAGCTTGTCTCCACAGCGCCCTGCAGAGAGGTCTCGATCCCCCGGCCCTCGATCGCCCGTCGTGGCGGGGCGTGGATTCGAGAAGTCTCTGATCGTCAGTTCATCCGCCGGCACGATGCCGGCCCTTCCTTGGAGGTACACCCCATGACCAGTGCTCCCGTCGCGAAGCTCCGCACCCGGCTCGCCGCCAGGTTCCCCGACCAGCGGGGGGCCACCACCGCCGAGTACGCCGTGGTCACTGCGGCGGCCGCCGGCTTCGGAGGCATCCTGTTCACCTTTCTCAAGAGCGACTGGGCCAAGGCACTGCTCGAGCAGCTCTTCAGCCTGATCCTCTCCGCGGTGGGGATCGGCTGAACCGTGCCCGATCCGCACAACCCGGCCGGGGGAGCGCGCAGGGGTGGTCTGCGCGCTCTCCCGGGCCTCCCGGGCCGCGGCGCTCGTGGCGCGGTAACCGCCGAGACCGCCATCGCCCTCCCCGTCCTGGTGGCGGCCACCCTCGGGCTCGTCTGGCTCCTCGCACTCGCGGTGACCCAGGTCCGGGTGGTCGACGCCGCGCGCGAGACTGCTCGAGCGCTGGCCAGGGACGAGGCCGTGGCCGTGGCCGTGGACCTCGGTCGCCGGGTCGCTCCCGACGACACCCGGATCACCGTGCACGAGGGGGCCGACGAGATACGTGTGCACGTGGTCACCGAGGTCCGGGGCCCAGGCGGACTGTTCGACTTCCTTCCCGGCCTGGAGGTCGACGCGGAGGCGGTCGCCGCGAAGGAGGCTCCGTGAGGTCCGCGGAGGATGGCTCGGCGACCGTCCTGGGTGTCGTGCTCGTCTGCCTCCTCACCACGGTCGCGCTCGTCTCGGCCGTCGTGGCGGGGGTCCTCGTCGGTCAACGACGTGCAGCCGCGGCCGCGGACCTGGCCGCTCTGGCGGCGGCAGAGGCTCTCGGGAGGGGCGCAGCGACCACCTCGAGCGGCGTCGACGCCTGCGGGCAGGCATCGCGCGTCAGCCACGCCAACGCCGCGACGATGACGGGCTGTCTCGTGGAGGGGTCCGAGGTCGTCGTGGAGGTCGCCGTCGAGGTGCGCTCGTTCTTCGGAGCCGCCCTCACCGTCCCTGGCCGGGCGAGGGCCGGTCGGGTCGACCAGCCGGTTACGGCGCCCGGCGGTCTGGGTCCGTGACGGTGTCCGTGGTGCTGCCGGTGTCGGCGCGGGTCTCGGTGGCGCCCGTCTCGGTCTTGGTGGTCGGGGTCGCGGAAGCGGACTCCTGGGCCTCCACCTTCTTCGAGAGCCGGTTGAGCTCCTTCTTGTCCTGGCGGCGCCGGCGCGCCCGGCGCAGGCCGACCTGGATCAGCG
>DATHVS010000152.1:0-4246 GCA_035461195.1 Nocardioidaceae bacterium | reverse complement strand
GTCGACGCCGACGTGCTCGAGCCAGGTGCGTCCGCCGGTGGTCGACATGGCCGATCTCCTTGCTCTGGGGCCCGGGGGAGGGGGGACGGCTCAATCGAGTCGCGCGCAAGGGTAGGCCACGCCAGGTGCAGACCCTCGACGAGGCCGCCACGTCGTGGCGTCAGGGGAGCCCGTCGATCTCGATGCCGCTCACGACCGCGTCGGAGAAGGCGCCGGGACCCATGGCCTCGTCCAGCCACCGGACGTCGCCGTGGGGGAGCAGGAGCCCTGTTCGCCCCAGCTCGCGGTCCTCCACCATCACCAGGCCGAAGCGACCCGTCGTGTCGACCAGGGCCCTCGTCGTGTAGCCGAGTCGGCTGAGCCTGGCCCGGTGCTTCCGCTCCCGGCGCTCGATCTCTCGCTTCTCGCCCTCAGTCAGCTTGCGGACCTTCACGGACGGGTTGCGCCTACTCAACGTCACCCTCCTCGGCGTCGGAGAACACCACTCCCTCCAGGACCCCGTCCGCGATCTCCAACCTGAGCGTGGACACCGGACGGGCTTCCTCGACCTCGTCGGCCACGACATGGATGTGGAGACCCGACTCGACGGGTTCTCCCAGCGCACGGTCCAACTCCCGCGTCAACAGGCGCCTGGCGGCTTGCTCGATCAGATCGGGATGACCGGCGGAGACGCTCTCGTTGAGCCTGGCCCGGGACACACGTCGCTGTTCCTGCACGAGATCCAGTACGTAACGGGACTTCACCAGGTGGCCGTACACGGCGCTGAAGCCTTCCACCGAGTCCGCCTCACCGGCCTCGTCAGCCATGCGTTCACCGATCGCCGGTGCGATCTCGTCCCGCCAGTGATCGACCTGTTGGTCGTAGACAGAGAACGCCTCTTTCACGTCTCTCTGCCCCGTGAGCCTCACCGTGATGCGCCGTACCATCTCGGCGAGGTCGCCACGATCCATCCCGAGGTCGGCCACCGTCCGGCGTTCGGGTCCGATCTCGGCGATGGCGAACGGGATGGAGAGCTCCGCGGCGCTCACCCGGTAGTCGGGGATTGGCATCCGACCCAGCAACTCGTGCTCTCGGAAATCGGCCGCCATCTGGGCGACGAACACCGCCGACTGCATCCGGGCGGCCGTCATGTCTTGCATGATCGCCGCCACCAAGTCGGCAAGGCGGGTCATTCAGCCTCTTCGACGATCAGCCCGTCGAGCGCAGTGAGGATGCGCTGCATGCCGTCGGACGGTTCCTCGGTCGTTGCGCTCAACGTGATCTCGAGGTCGTAGGGCCGCGTGGGCTGCGTGACGCCCTTCGTGCTCACGCGGGACGTCGGGGCGACCCGGAGGCTGCTGCGCTCGCGGAGGAACGGGTACCGGGTGCGGAGCTCGTCCGAGATGTCCAAGGCCGGGGCTGCCTCGGTCTTGCTGACGGACTGCAGGCCGACGAGGACATTGATCGTCAGGCGCTCGATCTCCAGCGCGGGAAGGGGCAGCATCGTCAACAAGGGGATTCGGAGCCGCGTCTCGCGCGTGACCGGCCTTCCCTCGGCATCGCGGCCCTCCCTCGCGTACCGGAACTCGAGCATCCGGACGTCCTGCGCACCGTCGGCCTTCCCGCGCGTGAAGCCGACCTCGCGGATGAAATCCACGACGCCGAGCGATGCTTGCTGCTGCGCTTCGATCGCCGCGGTGAGCGGCGCGGAGACCAGGTCGTGCAGCGGTAGCGACCTGAGGTCGCTCTCGGCCATGCGTACGTACCCCCTACGCCGCTTCCGTCTCGGTCGCCAGGCTCACCAGGGCGTCGAGCAGCTTGTTGACGCCTTCGGGTGGTTCCTCGGCGCCGGCGTGCACCCGCAGCTGGTAGCTGTACTTCCGCTCGATCCTCGACCCCGACTTGCTGGTGCGCGAGTACGAGGTGTTCACCTTGAAGTTGACGCTGCCGACGAGCCAGCCGTGCTTGACGCGCGCTTCAGCGTCGATCTTGAACGTCGACTCCGTGCTGCGCGTCTCGACCGAGGTCAGCTCGACGTTGAGCCCGATGTCGACCGAGTCCACCTCGAAGTAGGGCAGCCTGATCAGGAGGATGAAGGGCACGGTGAAGTTGAACTTCTTTGTCGCCGTCTCCCCGGCCTCGTTGGTCACCTCTCTCTCGTAGGTGAAGGTGACGGTCCGGATATCGGTCGGCTCTCCGTCCGCATCGGTGATGAAGCCGATGGTCTGGATGAAGTCCGCGACGGTGACCTGCGCCAGGTTGTGCGCCTCGACCGCTGCGACGAGCGGTCCCCCGATCACCCGCCCGAAGTCGATCGAGCCCAACTCCTGCGAGAAGTTCGGTGCTACTGCCATGGTGTTTGCCTCCTCGGTCGAGGGCTCGGTCCATCGCTAGTGGTGACCCGCACGGGTTGTGGCGCCGCGCCGCCGGGCTCATTGCCCGGGGGGCCAGCGGTACGCCAGCAGCCGACTCTTGCCGTAGGACTTGATGTTCACGTGGTTTCCCTGGTTGCCGCCGAGCAGGCCGATGTTGGTGTCGCGATCCTCGACGAAGAAGCCGACGTGACCGGACCCCTTGCTGCTCGGAGGGCCGGACCCGCGCTGGAAGACCGTGATCGCCCCCGTGCGCGGGTGATCGAGCGCCGTGCCCCAGTCGAGGTACGACTTCGCCCAGGCCGACCTCGTCGATCGGACCCCCGCCTGCTCGAGCACCCACGAGACGAACGCCGCGCACCAGGGTGTCCTGTCGTCCTTGGCGCGCAGGGACGTGGCCTGGTGGTACTCGACGATCCTCGGGTTCGACCCCGACCCGAGGGCAACCTCTCGTGTACAGATCTCGCCGCGCGCGAGCGGCATCCAGCGTGGCTCTCCGGGTAGCCCCGGCGTCTCCTGCCTCGGTGGCCGGGGCGGCGCGGGCTGCTTCGGGCGACTGGTCGCGCTGCACTGCGGGGCCTCGAGCGCCGCACGCGTCCTCGGACCGACGATGCCATCCACGTGCAACCGGCCGTCCCGCTGGAACGCTCGTACCGCACTCTCGGTGCGCGGGCCGAAGATCCCGTCGGGCGGCCCCGGGCTGTAGCCCAGGTCCTGCAGCCGGCGCTGGAGGTCTCGCACCTCCGGGCCTATGCGTCCATGTTTCAGGAGCATGCTTGCCTCGCCGTCATGCCCTCGGCGCCAGCGTCCGGCACACAGGCGTCCTGCGCTCGCCGGAGCGCTGGGCACGCGTGACCCGCATCATACATCACTGTGGGTAATCGCGCGTGTTGCTACCGTGATGGTTCACTGCCACAGCCCTGCCTGGCTGCGTTGCGCGTCGGCGCCGTCGGCCGGTCACGAGGCCGCGCGACGAGAACACTCCGCACATCCGCGGACGACCTCTGTCGCGGGGCGTCCCCGTCAGGGCAGGAGGTGGAGAGGATCGACCGTCGAGCGCACGACGGTGAAGTGCCGGCGATCGAGGGTGGCCACCTCCGTGATCGCCAACCGTTCGGCCGCGGCGACCACCGACGCGTCGACCGTGCCCAAGCGCAGGTCGCGGTAGCGGGCGACGAGTCCGGCGATGCGCCGCCAGTCGGCTGGAGCCACGAGCTCCGCGATCAGGTTCCCGGCCGCCAGGTCGCCGAGGAAGCGGACCTCCGCGTCGGCACCCAGCCGGGTGGCGAGCAGGTACGTCACCCCGGTCACGACCAGCGAGGGGACGAGGAGGGGGCCGGGGTGTCGCTCGAGCAGCGCGAAGCAGGTCCGATGGTGACGGTCGTCGCGATCGACGTAGGCGTAGAGCGGCCCCGCGTCGACGATCAGTGCGATGTGGCGGCCTCGCTGGCGAGGATCTCCTCGATCCGCTCGGAGATGTCGTCGTGGCCGCTGGCGCCGGCGGCGAGCAGGTCGCGCCGGCTGTGCTCGGTGTGCCGGCCGCCGAGGTGCGCTTCGATCGCCTCGCGCGTCAACGCGGACACGTTCATGCCGCGCCGTCTCGCCTCGTGGCGGAGGCGGGCGTCGATGTCTTCGGACAGCTTGACCGTCGTGCGAACCACGTATGCCAGCACACCGCGAGGTCAGGGAAGGGTCCCGGGCTCGGCGACCTGGGGCCACACGTGCTCGCGGAACAGCTCGAGCTGCCGCTCCTCGTCGGTGACGGGCCAGACGAGCACCCGCTGCACGCCAGCGTCGCGGAACGCGGCCAGGCGCTCGGCGAAGGCACCCGCCGGGCCGACGGGGAGACGCTCGCGCAGCACCTCCTCGGGGCGGTGCACCGTGGGCACCAGCCG
>DATHVS010000151.1:0-10907 GCA_035461195.1 Nocardioidaceae bacterium | reverse complement strand
CAGCGACCGTTGTAGTCGATCTGGCTCGTGCCGAGGACGGCCCGGGCGAACTTGCCCAGGGTGTAGGCCTTCTCGTTGGTCAGCCCGCCGCCGCCGAAGACCGCGACCGCGTCGGCGCCGCGCTCGGCCCGGACCGCGGCGAGGCGATCCGCGACGAGGTCGAGCGCCTCGTCCCAGGACGCCGCCCGGAACGCACCGGTGGCGGGGTCACGGACCAGCGGCGTGGTCAGCCGCTCGCGGTGCCGCAGCAGGTCGGGGCTGGTCCAGCCCTTGCGGCACAGGCCGCCCTCGTTGACGGGGAACTCCGCCCAGGGCTCCACCACCGTCCCGCGGCCCTGGCGGGTCAGCCGCATCCCGCACTGGAGCGAGCAGTAGGGGCAGTGGGTGGCCGTGCTGGTCGACGTGGGGCTCGGCATCTCACACCTCGGCGTGGGCGAGGCTCGGCACCCGCGCGACCAGCACCCGGCTGCGCAGGTAGCACCACCAGGTCAGGCCCGCGCACACCAGGTAGAAGGCCACGAAGCCGTAGAGGGCGGCCTCGATGCCCCCGGTGTTGGCGATCGAGATCCCGAACGAGCGCGGGATCAGGAAGCCGCCGTAGGCCCCGATCGCGGAGATGACGCCGAGGGCGGCCGCGCTCCTGGCCCGCGTGAGTGCCACGTCCGTGTCGCCGGCGCGGGCGCGGAAGATCGCGGGGATCATCCGGTACGTCGACCCGTTGCCGATGCCCGCGAGGGTGAACAGCAGCATGAACGCCGCGAGGAAGGGCCCGAACGCGTGCTGCCCGACCGACCACACCACCCCGAGCACGCCGACCCCCATCGCGACGAACGTGGCGAGCGTGATCCGGGCACCGCCCCAGCGGTCCGCCAGGAGTCCCCCGACGGGCCGGACGAGCGAGCCGACGAGCGCCCCGAGGAAGGCGTACCTCCCCGAGACCTCCGGGAACTGCGTGGCCATCAGCAGCGGCATCGCGGCGCCGTAGCCGATGAACGACCCGAACGTGCCGACGTACAGCAGCGCCATGACCCACGTCTGGCGGTCCTTCGCGACCTGCAGCTGCGCACGCATCGGCGACCTTGCCGAGGAGAGGTTGTCCATGAACAGCCACGCCCCGAGCGCCGCGACCACCGCGAGCGGCGCCCAGACGAGCGCGACGTTCTCGAGGTTGACCGCGCTTGCCGCACCGACGACGGAGACACCTACGACCAGCGGGGTGATGAGCTGGACCGTGCTCACGCCGATGTTGCCGCCCGCAGCGTTCAGGCCGAGGGCCCAGCCCTTCTTGGCGTCGGGGTAGAAGTAGGAGATGTTCGCCATGCTCGAGGCGAAGTTGCCGCCGCCCAGGCCCGCCGTCACCGCGGCCACGACGAACATCCAGTACGGCGTCGCCGGGTTGCTCACGCACACCACGAGCAGCGTGGTCGGGACCAGCAGCAGCAGGGCGCTGGCCACCGTCCAGTTGCGGCCGCCGAAGCGGGCCACCGCGAAGGTGTAGGGGAAGCGCATCGTCGCGCCCACCAGGCTCGGCACCGCCGCCAGCCAGAACAGCTGGTCGACGGTGAAGTCGAACCCGGCCTGCGCGAGGTAGACCGCGCTGACGCTCCACAGCATCCACACCGAGAAGCCGACGTGCTCGGCTGCGATCGACCACGCGAGGTTGCGGCGCGCCACCCGCTTTCCGCCGCTCTCCCAGAACTCCTGGTCCTCGGGGTCCCAGTGCTCGATCCACCGCCCAGTGCGGTGAGGGGGCGGTGGGCTGGTCTGCTCGGGTCTGCTCGCGAGGTCGGCGGTCATGGGAAGCTCCAAGGTCGTGCGGGACTGTCGAGCGCCGACGCTAGGAACGCGGTGTTTCGCGCCGGATGTGACGATGTGCCCGCGAGGTCAACTTCTCCTCACGGCCTCACAACCCCCGCCGGCCCGTCCCGTCTGCCGCGGCGGATCCCGCTGACCCGTCCCGTCTGCCGCGGCCGCTACCGTGTGCGGCGTGAGATCGGCGCCAGAGACCCCGCGTACGGCGGTCGTGCTGCTCGCCGCGGGTGAGGGCCGCCGTGTCGGGGCCGGCACCAACAAAGTGCTGCTGCCGCTTCTCGGCGAGCCGGTGTTCACCTGGTCGCTGCGCCAGGTGCTCGCACTGCCCTGGACCACCCACGTCGTGCTGGTGACCCGGCCCGAGGACCGCGCCGAGGTCGACCGGGGCCTCGAGCTGGTCGCTGACCTCCGCCCGGGGGCCGGGGTGTGGATCGTGCCCGGAGGCACCACCCGTCACGGGTCGGAGTGGCACGCCCTCGCGGCAGTCGCACCGGCGATCGACGGCGGCGAGGTCGACGTCGTCGCGATCCACGACACCGCCCGTCCCCTCGCCGACGCCGACCTCTTCGCCTCGGTGGTGCGGGCCGCCCACGAGCACGGCGGCGCTCTCCCCGTTCGGCCGCAGCGCTCGCTCCTCCCCCGCGACAGGAGCCGGCCTCTCGACGGCGAGCTGGTCGGCGTACAGACACCGCAGGCGTTCCGGGCGGGACCGCTGCTCGACGCCTACCGGCAGGCCGACCGGGACGGCTTCACCGGCACCGACACCGCCTCGTGCATCGAGAGGTACACCGACCTCGAGATCCACTGTGTCGACAGCCCGGCCACGAACATCAAGATCACCTTCCCCGAGGACGTCGCCCTGGCCGAGCGCCTGCTCCGGCGCCGGTAACCCCGCCGCGGCTGGGTCGTTGGAAGGTGCATGAGTCGTCGCACCCTCACCGCCCTCGCCACGACCGCCCTGCTCACCGTTCCGTTCCTGGGCACGGGGTCCGCCGTCGCGGGTGAGGGCGAGCCGGTCGACCCCGTCGCAGAGGCGGCCAACTTCGCCAAGCAGGGCGAGCGCGCCCCCGACTACCTCACGCCCAAGGCGGTCGCGGACCAGCTCACCCAGGGCGCCGACTCGTTCACCGGAGGGCTCGCCGAGCAGGGCGAGGACCCGGGCCGGCTCTTCCTCACCGACGTGTGCTGGTCGAAGTCACTGGCCTGCGGCGGGGACACGCGGCTCAAGCACTGGCAGGAGCGTGGCCACGGCATCGTCGAGCCGGTCCACTTCACCGCCCGCAACGGCTCCACCATGGCCGGCCACGTCTGGGCGACGAAGGCAGGTCCGGCGAGACGTCCGCTGGTGGTGATCACCAACGGCTCCGTGCAGGCGAGCGAGGAGCTCTACTGGTGGTCGGCCCAGACCCTCGCCAAGGCCGGCTACGTCGTGCTCACCCGCGACCCTCAGATGCAGGGGCGCTCGGACACGTTCGGCGAGGGCGAGGACGCCGGTGAGGGCTTCCCGTCGCAGTCCACCGGGGTGACCTTCTTCGACCACACCCAGGACTCGATCGACTTCGCCCTCTCCCGGCCGCGCACGCCGTACTGCCCGCGCCCGAGCCGCTCGGGCACCAGCCACTGCGGCAAGCAGAAGTCCCGCGTCGCCGACGGTCTCGCCACCCGGCACAACCCGTTCTGGCGTCTCGTCGACCGCACCCGGATCGGCCTCGCCGGACACTCCTACGGCGCCGCCGGGGTCAGCTGGGTGGGCCAGCAGGACCGCCGAGTCGACGCGGTCGTCGCCTGGGACAACCTCTGCGACCCGACGGCCCCCTCCCGCAGCATCAGCCCCGCCGACGCCCTCGAGGAGAGCGGCCTCGGCGACGGCTGCCTCGCCGGCGGCCTCGGCAGGCCGAGGCTGAGGGTCCCCTCGCTCGGCCTCTCGGCCGACTACATGCTCACCCCGACGCCCTACACGATCGCCCCCGACCCGCAGGCCAAGTCGGGTGCGTCCCGCGCCTTCTCCAGGGCCGGCGTCGACACGGGCCAGATCGTGGTCCGCGGCGGCACCCACTACGAGTGGTCTTACCTGCCGCTGCCGGCCTTCGGCGCGACGCTGCGCGGCATCGACCTCTCCGCCTGGTACACCACCGCCTGGTTCGACCGCTACGTCAAGGGCGACCTCGCCGCGCAGCGGCGACTGCTCACCGACCGGTGGCGCCACGACGGCATCGAGGCCTCGGTCGACCCGCGCGGCGACGGCAACGTATACAGCTACCACTACCGCTCGCGGCTCGACCTCGGCCACGTCGACGGTCGGCGGGTGCGCTGCGAGAACCTCCGCCGCGGCTGCCCCGCGCTCTCCCCGCGGGACGGGCACGGGCCGTCGTACTCCTATCTCGCGATCGCCACGAGCAAGGACCGCTAGAGCGCCTCGAGCAGCTTGATGTCCGACTCGTCGGCGACCCGGCGGCCGAGTGCGGGGGCCTCGAGGAAGCGGATCTCGTGCTGCTCGCGCAGCCGCTCGACGAGGCCGGTGAGGTCGTCGCCGTCGGGCCAGTCCTCGAGGGTGGCGACCACGGACGCGGGGAGTACGACGGGCGAGGTGACCGTCCAGAGACCCTCGCGGTCGACCGTCTCGCCGACGACGCCGTTGCTCACGCTCTTGATCGTGTCGGTCACCGGGTGCACACCGACCACCACCACGCCCTCGGCGACCGCGGTGGCGAGCGCCTCGCGCAGGAACTCGCGGGGGGTGCGGGGGCACAGCGGGTCGTGCAGGACGAGGGGCCGCTGCGTGCCGCGCGCGTCGACGAGCTCGACGTTGAAGTCGACGAGCTCGACGCCGACGTCCTCGAGCGCGAACGACGCCAGCGCCACGAGGGGCTCACCGTCGAGCGTCGCGAAGGGCATCGACCCCCGCCCGGTGGTGGGCACCTGACCCATCGCGCGGCCGGGCTCGTCGGACTCGTCGTGGCTGGTCATAGGGTCATGAGACCACGAAAACCCCCGGGACCGGCGTCCCGGGGGCCTTGCTGGTGTATGGAGCTGTTACGAGGCGAGGACCTCGTCGAGGAGTGCCTCTGCCTTGTCCTCGTTGGTGTGCTCGGCGAGCGCGAGCTCGGAGACCAGGATCTGCCGCGCCTTGGCGAGCATCCGCTTCTCGCCGGCGGAGAGTCCGCGGTCCCGCTCCCGGCGCCACAGGTCACGGACGACCTCGGCAACCTTCATCACATCACCCGAGTGGAGCTTCTCGAGGTTCGCCTTGTAGCGACGCGACCAGTTGGTCGGCTCCTCGGTGTGCGCCGCCCGCAGCACCTCGAAGACTCGGTCCAGACCCTCCTTGTCGACTACGTCCCGCACGCCCACGAGATCGAGGTTGCAGGCGGGGACTCGAACGACCAGATCCTGCTGGGCGACGATGCGCAGCACGAGATACTGCTTGTCCTCACCCTTGATCTGGCGGGTCTCGATGTCCTCGATTACTGCGGCCCCGTGATTTGGATAAACAACCGTTTCGCCGACGGTAAATGTCATGTGCCAAGTACCCCTTCCTAGGTGACTAGTCTAACACGCCCTCTCGACCGGCCCTTTTGCGTTTGCGCAGGTCAGACGGCAAATCGGGGCTTGACATTTCCCTCTTTGGTGTGCCTCACGGCCTTCGGCAGAGGCCTAGTGCAGCAGCCCGCAGAGACCGGATTCCCTTGTTCTGCGACGAAACGCGAGGTGGTCCCGCGTCCGGACGGGCCCGTGGTCAATACTGCGAGCCATGAAGTACAGGAAGCCGCGGGGAGCGACCCTGTCACTGGTCATGGCCGCACACCCCCTCTCAGCCGTGGCCATGACGGCGGCCCTCGCCGGGGCAGCCGCCCTGACCGGCCGGTCCACGCTCGAGGTCGGCCTCGTGGCGCTCACCGTCCTGCTCGGTCAGGTCACCGTCGGCTGGCTCGACGACGTCGTCGACCGCCGCCGCGACCAGCAGACCGGCCGCACCGACAAGCCGGTCGCCCTCGGCTGGGTCGACCCCGGCACGGTCACCTTCGCGATCGCCGTCGTCGTCCTGGCCCTGGTGCCCCTCTCGATCGCCAACGGCACCTACGCCGGGCTCGCCCACCTCGGTGCGGTCGTCTCGTGGTGGCTCTACGAGCTGCTGCTCAAGAAGACCCTGCTGTCGTGGCTGCCCTGGGCGATCTCGTTCGGCCTGCTCCCGGCGTTCCTGTCCTACGGCGGCCTCGGCGGCGGAATGCACGGCGGCCCGCCCACCTGGGCCATGACCGTCCTCGCGGCACTCCTCGGCATCGGCGTCCACTTCCTGCGCACCCTCCCTCACCTGGTCCAGGACCACGAGACCGGGGTGCGCCACCTGCCGCTGCGCATCGCGCTGAAGGTCGGAGCAGCCAAGCTGCTGTGGATCTCGGTGGCGTGGACCGCCCTCGTCTCAGCAGGCATCGTCGTGGCAGGGCTCACGGTGGGAATCGTCCAGTAACAGATAGACTGCGCTCTGTTTTGCAGGTCGAGCCGGCCACCTCCCCAGCCCAGATTCCGCCCTCCGCGGCGTGCCTTCGAGAGGATCCGTGAAGAGAAGTGAACGTCCCCCTTCGCCGCAGCATCGCCGTCGCAGCCCTCGTGCTCGCACCGCTGCTGTCCTCGTGCGGGTTCGACCAGCCGACCGACCGGGTCTACAACCCCGGTGTCGGCGTCAACGACCGCAGTGGGAGCGTCGACGTGCTGAACGCGCTCGTGGTGTCCGGCGCCGACGGGAGCGGCACGCTCGTCGCGACCATCACCAACAAGAAGCGTGACCAGGAGGACGCGCTCGTCGAGGTCAGCGGCCCCACCGCGTCGGTGACCCTCGAGGGCCCCGTCGACGTCGCGCCCGGCGCGTTCGTGTCGCTGAGCGACGAGACCGAGATCTCCGTCGAGGGCGAGGGCGTGACTCCCGGCTCGTTCATCAGGCTCCAGTTCACCTTCGAGAACGCCGAGACCGTCCAGCTCGAGGTCCCGGTCGTGGCACGCCGCGGCCCGTACGCCGAGATCCCGGTGCCGTCGATCGCCCCCACCCCACACACCGAGGAAGAGACCTCCAGCCACTGACGTCTCGTACCTGAGGTATGTCAGGTTCTCCCGGTTCACCCTGTTTGTGGCATGGATCACGGGATACCTCCCCGGCGGGAGCCGCCGACATCCGGTCGGCGGCGATGGAGGGAGAACCATGTTGCACCCCAGGAACGGACGTCGCCGCGGAGCAGCCGCGACGCTTCTCGCAGGTCTGACCGCACTGGCCGTGATGGTGATCGGGCTCGGGTCCACCAGCGCCAACGCGGCACCGGCCTCGCTCGGCGAGCGGGCGACCACGATCAGCAACGACCTCGTAGAGATCAAGCCGGCGAAGGTCAGAGGTACCTTCACCAACCCGGACACCGGCAAGCAGGGGCGCCTGATCGCCAAGTTCATGCCGACCGAGTTCACCGAGTCGGAGAACGGTGGCCTGGCTGTCGTCGGCACACTGACCGGTGTCTTCACCGGCGCGAAGCTCCCCGAGGGCACTCCCCGGCACTTCAGCGAGGAAGTCACCTTCGACGTCACCGGCGCGGGGACGCCCGGTGAGATGACCACCGCCGGATTCCAGGCTGCCGGCTTCACCCCCGCCTCGTCGCACGGCTGCGACATCCTCAACCTCGATCTCGGTCCCCTCGACCTGAACCTGCTCGGCCTCCAGGTCGACCTGGCTCCTGTCGTTCTCGACATCGTGGCGCAGCCCGGCGCAGGTGCCCTGCTCGGCAACCTCCTGTGCGCGGTCGCCGGCCTGCTCGACGGTGGCCTCGGCGGCGGCCTGGGCGACCTCCTCGGTCCCGTGATCGATGTCCTCAACGGCCTGCTCGCGGGCATCGCCGACCTGCAGCTCATCGGCGATCTCATCGGCCAGATCCGGGACCTCCTGGGTGGCCTGACCGGGGCCGCGGCGGCGCAGTCCGTCTGACGCACCACGCTCCCCGATCCCTGACGAGCGAGCCCTGTGACGAGCGGGCGCCGGCTCACCACGAGCCGGCGCCCGTCGTACGTCCTGGGCACCCGGGCCGTCGTGGAGCCGGGACCGGCCGACGCTAGGGTGAGGCGCATGAGTGCTGAGGCCCCCTACACACTGGTCCTGCTCCGCCACGGCGAGAGCGACTGGAACGCCAAGAACCTCTTCACGGGCTGGGTCGACGTGCCCCTGACCGAGAAGGGCCGCGACGAGGCGGTCCGCGGCGGCTCGCTCCTGGCCGAGGCCGGGGTGCTCCCCGACGTGCTGCACACCTCCGTGCTGCGTCGCGCGATCGTCACCGCGCAGCTGACGCTGGACGAGTGCGACCGGCACTGGATCCCGGTGAAGCGGTCCTGGCGCCTCAACGAGCGTCACTACGGCGCGCTCCAGGGCAAGAACAAGAAGGAGACGAAGGAGCAGTACGGCGAGGAGCAGTTCATGCTCTGGCGCCGCTCCTACGACACCCCGCCGCCGCGCATCGAGGACGACGACGAGTGGTCACAGATCGGCGACCGCCGCTACGCCGACCTCCCCGACGAGATCGTGCCACGCACCGAGTGCCTCGCCGACGTGGTCGAGCGGATGCTTCCCTACTGGTACGACGCGATCGTGCCCGACCTGAGGGCCGGCCAGACCGTCTGCGTCGCGGCCCACGGCAACTCGCTGCGCGCCCTCGTCAAGCACCTCGACGACATGAGCGAGGAGGCCGTCGTGGGTCTCAACATCCCCACGGGCATCCCCCTCGTCTACCGGCTCGACGCGAACATGCGCCCCCTCGAGCGGGGCGGGCAGTACCTCGACCCCGAGGCGGCCGCCGACGCGATCAAGGCCGTCGCCGCCCAGGGTCGCTGAGCCGCGGCGCGTCCAGCCTCAGGGGGTTAGCGGGGAGCGGAGGAGGGCGAGCAGCCGGTCCCGGTCCCCGTCGAGGGAAGCCCCGGCGTGGTCGGCCGGCAACCGCTTCCACAGCATGAGCATCAGGTCGACGGCGGGGCCGGCCAGGAGATCGGCCCCCCGCACGACGAGGTCGGCCCCGTCGACGCGACCGACCTCCGGCGGCCCCTCATCGGACGGGCTCAGGAGCCACGTGTCACCGGTGTCGGCCGCGTGGACCAGCGTCTGCGCGACGAGCTCGGCGGGCCGACCGCGCTCGTGCATCCTCGGGAGGAAAACCTCGAACACCTCGGCAATCCCGTCCGCTGCGAGCACGGCCGGCACCTCCGGCGTACTCCCCGACGCCTGGTGCAGGTCCACCAGATGCACCAGGGTCTCGTGGGTCTGCCGCCGCGGCCAGAACGCCTCGGTGTGGTGGGCCGCGGAGAAGGTCCAGCAGGCCGCGTCGCCGTCTGCGTCGCGTAGCACCTGGTACAGGTCCTCTGCCTTCGCGGCGTACCACCGCGCGACCGACTTGGGCCGGTGCGAGGGCGGGTGGTCGTTCTGCTCCGGGGCGCGGGCGCCGGTCTCGACGATGGTCGCTGCCCATGCGTGGACGTTGCCGAGGTGGACGACGAGGTCGTACGTCGACCAGCCCGGACAGGCAGGGACGCGGGCCGCCATGTCGCCCGACGGTACGGCGGCCAGGAACTCGGCGGCAGCACGGGCGTAGGCCGACACGAAGTCGACCGCCGGAGCAGCATACCGAGCCGATGCCATGCTGCTCATCATGGCAGGGAGGATCGCGGCGGCAACCCTCAGGACTCGACGACGCTCGGGTGCTGTCCGGTGACGAGGAAGACGACTCGGCGGGCGAGCGAAACGGCGTGGTCGGCGATGCGCTCGTAGTAGCGGCCGAGGAGCGCGATGTCGACGGCGGGCTCGACGCCGTGTGCCCAGTTGTCACCGAGCATCTGGTGGAACGACGAGCGGCGCAGCTGGTCCATCTCCTCGTCGCAGCGCTCGAGCTCGATCGCGGCCTCGACGTCGCGGTTGGCGATCACGTCCTCGACCTTGCGCACCATCTCCTCGGCGACCTCGGCCATCCGCTTGATGGTGGGCAGCATCTCGGCGGGGATGGCGACGTCCGGCACGCGCAGCCGCGCGATCTTCGCGACGTGGACCGACAGGTCGCCCATGCGCTCGAGGTCGGAGACCATGCGCAGGGCGGCCACGAGCATGCGCAGGTCGCCGGCGACCGGCTGCTGCAGGGCGATCAGCTCGAAGGCCAGCTCCTCGATCCGGTCGCGCTCGGCGTCGATGTGGTCGTCGTGGGAGATGACCTGCTCGGCGATCTCGGCGTCGGCCTCGAGGAGGGCGCGGGTGGCTTGGCCGACGGCGGTGCCGACCTCGTGAGTCATGGTCACGAGCTCGTCGACGACGGCGTCCAGCTGGTCGTAATAGGCAGTGCGCATGGGTACACCGTAGTAAGTCGAGGTGAAGAAGCGTCGTACCGGCGTGAACGCGAGGTGAACAGTGGCCGAAACCAGGCTCGGGAACGACCTACGCGGGGCGCCGACGGCGTGGCGTCTGCGTACGATCTGAGACGTGGACGCGACGACGCAGAGCCTGCTGTTCGCCCTGCTCGGCGCGGTGCTGGGTGCGGGAGTGGTTCTCGTGTGGCGTGTCAGCGAGCGCCAGCAGCAGAAGGCCGCCCCGGACGAGGAGCCGATCCTGCCGCCCGGTGTCGCCACGGTGCTGAGCATCCTGCGCAGCAGCGCCCTGGTGGTCAACGAGAACGACGAGGTGCTCCGGGCGTCCGCCCCCGCCCACGCCCTCGGGCTGGTGCGCGGCAACCGGCTCGCGGTCGAAGCGCTCGCCGAGCTTGTCAGCCAGGTACGTCGCGACGGGCAGATCCGCGAGACCGAGCTCGACCTGACCCGCCCGGGAGCGAACCACCCCGTCCACGTCACCTCGCGGGTCGCACCCCTGAGCTCGCGGCTGGTGCTCGTGCTCGTCGACGACCAGATGCACGAGCGTCGCGTCGAGGCGATCCGGCGCGACTTCGTCGCGAACGTGTCCCACGAGCTCAAGACGCCGGTCGGCGCGATCAACCTCCTCGCCGAGGCCGTGCGCGAGGCGTCCGACGACCCCACCGCCGTGGAGCGGTTCGCGGGCCGGATGCAGACCGAGAGCGAACGCCTCACCCGCCTGGTTC